>CAYWIQ010000025.1:0-13949 GCA_964458405.1 uncultured Chromatiaceae bacterium | reverse complement strand
TAGCTGTCGGTCTGATGCGGGTCCGGCGGTGGAATGGCGATCTCCGCAGAGAGCAGGAAGCGGCTTTCCAGTGCCTCGAACCTGAGCTTGCGTTGCGGGGCGCGCGACGTTAACTGCCGGGCTTGTATTGCCCTGATGCGTTTATGCAGTTTCTTTAACATCGTTTGCCTCGTTGAGTCGCTATCGTTTCATTTATTGGATTAGCCGATTGACCTCTTCCAGGTCGGCCAAGCTTAAACTCCCTGTTGCCTGTTTCAGTTTTAATGTGCTGAGCAGATAGTCGTAGCGCGCCTTGGAGTAATCGCTCTGGGCGAAATACAAATCACGCTGGGCGTCCAATACCTCCAGTAAGGTATTGACGCCGGCGCGTAGGCCGGCGCTTTTCACTTCCAGGGCGCTTTGTTGGGAAACGATGGACTGTTTCAACGCTTCGACCTTTTTGATGCCGCTCAATACGCCAAGGTAAGCGGCGCGAGTTTCACGTTTGACCTTGCGACGTTGGGCCTCCAGTTCCTGACGGGACTTTTCACGCATGTCGACGGCTTCGTGCATCTTGGATTGCACGCCGCCACCCGAATATATGGGGAGATTGAAGCGCAACAGTATGTCGGTGGTTTCTATGTCGCTGCCGCCGCCCAGCAGGCTGCCGTTGGTGTCGCGGCGATTGCGGGTGGCCACCAAGTCAAGGGTGGGATAGTGGCCGGCCTTTTGGCGCGAGACCTCTTTGACGGCGACCTCCAGTGACTGTTGGCGTACTTCCAGCGTCAGGTTTTGTTTCAGCGCCGTCTCTATCCATTGTTGGGGTTGGGCCGGGTCCGGTGCGGCCAACGGCATGTCATCGCGCACTGGGGTGAGGTGGTTGATAGCCTGATTGGTGTGTTCGCGCAAAGCCTCAAAACTGTCATCCAAAGCGTTTTGCGCTTCGATCTCGCGGGATTCGGATAGCGCGTAGCGCGCTTCGGCATCGTATAAGTCCGTCTTGCGCGCGATGCCGGTCTCGGCGCGGCTCCTGGCAAACTCCAGTTGTTTACCCACGGCGGTCTTTTCGACGCGGGCGTAGTCGAGATTGTCTTGAGCGGTGAGCGCGTCGAAGTAGGCTTGCGCCACATCGACTATCAATTGCTGTTGCGCTACGGACAATTCGGTCTCTGCTTGATTGACGGCCAGCTTGGATTGTTTGTAGGCGACCCAGGAGTCGTAATGAAACACCGGCTGGGTGATGGACAGCGTCAGATTATTGGTGGGGAAATTGGTTTTGCCGTTGGCGTAATAGATATTGTCGCTGCTGTGGATGTCCTGTTCGGTCTCGATACGTTCGGCCTCAAAGGCCACGTCCGGTAGTAGACCGGCGCGGGCCTGCGGCATGGCCTCGGTGGCTGCGGAATACTGGAAGCGGGCGGCTTGATAGCTGGCGTCGTTATCCAGGGCCAGGCGGTAGACGTCCAGCAAGTCTTCCCCCCAGGCGGGGACACTGAGACCCATGCCGGCGAGCACCAGGCTAGTGGCGACCCTCCGTGACCACATCTCCATGACCGAAATAGACATGATTTTCCCCCATCAATCATGAGTGCAGTACTGTTCCCTTTGCGCACCTTCTTGATTATCTGTATATATATTTGTTCTATCAGGAAAAAGCCCTTGTGCAGGCTTGCCACCCTGACGCCAAGCCCTGAAAGCTAAACAGTATTGTTTAACTATGCCCTATATAATGGAATAAGGTAAAGCCCGTATTTATCGGGATTTGCCGTCCATTCATTGGCTGCCGTGGATTGTGTTTCCGCCTCAGAAACTGATGTGATATATAAGATTAGGTTTAATATATTATTTATTGAAATATCACTTTATTTATATTCAACGCCAACTCAGTCGTTATCACTTTCTTACGTGGTCATTGCAGGCTGCAGGCCATCGGTTTCCATCTTGTGCCGCGGTGCGTGCGGGTTTGCGCGGGGCTACGTGCTTCGCTAAAACCGAGCATATTCCGCATAATGACGGGGAGGCATGTATGAAGGGGTAGGAGTGATGGCGCGGCAACCAACCAGGATGCACATATATTATATGAGCGGACCGCATATACGGTTGTGCCGGAATGTTGTTCTGTTACTGGCGCTGCTGGCTACCTCGCTGTCAGTGCCGGCGGCTCAGGCCGTTGTCGACCCGGCCGACGTTCCCACGCCGCTGGCCAAGGCGCTGGAGATTTACAAGAAGGATGGTGTCAGTCGTTTCATCGATACCCTGGTCAGCGGCGGCCCCTTGGAGGGCAACAGGGAAATAGGCATGCAGATGCGGGTGTTGGAGAAGATCGAAAAGTATTACGGCGACTATCAGAGCTACGATGTTCTCCAGATACGTAGACTCTCTGCATCCACCCGCTTGGTCTATTTTATGTTGAATTACCGCAAGGGGCCGGTGTTCGGCACACTCACGGCGTATAATACCGGCGAGCGTGAAACCGTTACCTCGTTTCGGTTCCACACCAAGGCGGAGAAGATCTTTCCAGAGGCCTTATTGGTCAACCGCTGATCATTATTTGACCCGCCAAAGGGATGAACACTACCCCCGGGATTCATCAAGCGCCCGGCGCAAGGGTTCGAGATGGCGTTCATAGTGGCGCCAACGTTCAACGGAGCGGTTGTACATGGGTTGACGCACCTGGTCGTAACTGGCCGTGGCGGTTAGCCGTCGAGTCTCATGGAATCGCAGGCAGCGTTCGTCCCATTGTAGTTCGCAGAATTCCACCATCTTACGGCTAACGCCTTCTTGATCGGCAACCAGATCTTCATAGCGGACTTCCAACATGTCTGTATCCAGCAGTACGCGCCGCCAATGTTGCATCAAGCGAAGATATTGACGGTAATAGCCGCCTAGGGATTCAAGATCGTAGGTGAAATATTGGCCTTCGGCGAATTGCTGAAAAAAACACGACAGGCAGGTATCCAGCGGGTCGCGCATACAGTGGATGATGCGTGCCTCGGGAAATAACAAAGCGATCAGGCCCAGGTGCTGAAAGTTAGCCGGCATCTTGTTACTGATCAGCATGGCATCACGGGGGACGAGGGCGTCGATAAAATCAAGATAGCGCTTGGCCAACTGTTCGCAATGATCTGCGGTGATGGCCTCCATGCAGCGAGGATAAGGCAATGGGGTGCCTAAGGCCGTCGGCATATCGCTTGTGATGCGATAAATCTCATCGAGCTCGCCTGCGCCGTGAACCTCAGGGTGGCTGGCGAGGATTTGTTCCACCAGGCTGGTGCCGGAACGCGGCATGCCCACGATGAACAACGGTCGCCGTGAACCGTGTCGGGCGCGCGGCGCGGTGGCCATAAAGGCCGGGCTGTAGGTGTCAATCAATGCGTCGATGTGGCGCGTGTGCTCTCTGAGGTCAAAGTGCCGTTGGGAAAGCGTATTGCCCTGTTGGTAGTGATCAAAGGCGCGATCGTATTTACCGGCGGCATCCAGCAGGCGTCCCGAGGCAAAGTGCAGCATGATCCTGGTGTAGGCATCCAATTTTGAGTCGCTATTGTCGAGCAGCTTTTGCATGCAGGCGATGGCCTCGTCGCAACGTCCGACGTGCCGGCATAAAGAGGCCAGTGCCAGAGCTATATTGCTATCGTAGGTGTCGGTATTCAGATAGGGCTGCATGACGGCGTAGGCCTGCTCGAATTTGCCTTTCCTTTCCATAAGGCTGGCCATCCCGGCGACAGCACGAGGGAATCCGGGTTTGAGTTCCAGGGCGCGGTTGTAGTTAGCCAGCGCTTCGTCGAAGCGATTTAACTGCAGCAATACCGTGCCCAGATTGGCATAGGTCTCGAAGGCGGTGTCCCGCGCCGGCGCGAGACGCAAGGCTTCGCGGTAGGCCGCCTCGGCATCGGAATGGTGGCCCATGTGATGCCAGGCATTGCCGAGATTGATGTGAAAATCCGGTTGGTTTGGATCCAGCGCCAGCGCTTGTCGATAATGACTGATGGCGTCGTCCAAGCGTTGCTGGCGAGTCAATACGTTGGCGAGGTTGTAATGGATCAGGGCATTGTTCGCCACAGCCAAGGCGCGTTGATAACACTCCACCGCTTCGTCCAAGCGGTCCAAGGCGTTGAGCGCGGTACCCATGTTGCACAACACCTCATAATGATCGGGCTGGAGGCGCAACGCCTCGCCATAGTGATCCACGGCTCCGGCATAATCTCCCAGGCTGAACAAGGCATTGCCTAGATCGCAGTGACCTTGAGCGAAATCCGGTTTGACGGCGACAAGCCGGCGCCATGCAGCGGCGGCCTCCACAAATTCTCCCAGCCGCGCGTGGATGACGCCCAGGGTGTGCCACGCCTGGGCATCGTCGGGGTCGATCTCGCAGACGCGTGCGTACAGGTCTTTGGCCTGCTGTAATTGGTTCTGCCGCAGCAGGCTCAGGCCCTGCTCTTTCAAAAGACTCGGATTATGGTCGCTTGTCATCGTCGTCGTACAGGATGTCTTACGGTTCAATTTTCACAGCGGCGCACGCTCATGTTTGTTCAACCAATTTGTGGTGCTGCAAGTATAAACAATCTGAACAAGGTTACCGAGGCGTTCCGGTACGTACAAGTGTAGAGGTAATAATAAATAATCTAAGGCGGTGCTTGGTTGTGCATTGCCGGACGGGTTATGACCCTGTATAAACATTGAAATAAACGAAGGGCACGAAAAAGTGGGTCGCAATTATAAATCGGGATGCTGTTATTAGACTGCCCCCGTATTGATGAAAAAGGGATGACCAAGATTTCGCGATCGGATACATGGCCGGCGTTGCCGCTGGAGGCTTGGCGCGATACCTGCGCCACCTTGCACCTATGGACCCAGATCGTCGGTAAGATCCGGCTCGCACTATGCCCTTGGACCAACCATTCCTGGGGCGTCACGCTATACGTCAGTGCGAGCGGACTGACCACCTCGCCGATGGCGGCCGGAGAACGAATCCTTCAAATCGACTTTGACTTTATCGATCACGAACTGACGGTGCAGTGCAGCGATGGCCGCAGCATTCGTATGGAGCTTAAGCCGCGGTCGGTGGCGGATTTCTACGCGCGCCTCATGGCGGGGTTGACCGAACTCGATTTGCAAGTTGCCATCCATGGCATACCAAACGAAATCGCCGAACCGATCCCTTTTGCCCAGGACGAGATCCACCACGCCTATGACCCGGAGTACGTCAACCGTTTCTGGCGGATCCTGGTGCAGGTCGATCGCGTCTTTAAGCAATTTCGTGCCCGCTTCGCCGGCAAGTGCAGTCCGGTGCACTACTTCTGGGGCGCGGCGGATTTGGCGGTGACCCGCTTTTCAGGGCGGCATGCACCGGCCCATCCCGGTGGGATCCCCAACTTGCCGGATTGGGTGACACGGGAAGCCTATGCGGAGGAGGTCAGCAGTTGCGGTTTCTGGCCCGGTGGAGGACCGATACCTTATCCGGCCTTTTACTCCTACGCCTATCCACAACCGCCGGGATTCGCGGCGGCAAGCGTGGCGCCGGCCGGCGCCTTCTACAGTGACGAACTGGGTGAATTCATCCTGCCGTATGACGTTGTCCGGGAGGCACCGTCGCCGGATGAGAGCTTGCTGGCGTTTCTGGAAACGACCTATGTCGCGGCCGCTGACTTGGCCAAGTGGGACCGCGATGCCTTGGAACGGGCCGGCGATCCTAGGCAGAAAGGTTAGTCGTCACTT
Organism: uncultured Chromatiaceae bacterium; assembly: GCA_964458405.1. GTDB lineage: Bacteria > Pseudomonadota > Gammaproteobacteria > DRLM01 > DRLM01 > JARRQJ01. Next base: position 8,255 of record CAYWIQ010000025.1, on the reverse strand, counting down.
ATTAGCATGAAAGTGCTTATGCGCGTGCTCTACGCCGGTAACGTGGGTATGGCTGTGGGTATGGGTGCTGGCGCCATAGCGCTCTTCGATACGGTAGAACTTCCAGATGCCCACCGAGACGGCCCAGGCCAGCAGAAACAGTCCGACAATAAAGTAGCCCAAAATGCCGAAGTCCAGGTTGGCGAGATAATCGAAACCGGGGCCGTGCAAATCCAGCATGTGGATCATGACTTGCGCTAATTCGATGGTACCGATCACCAGCGCCACGGCGATCGACAGGCCGGTGGTGGTGATGTTGTAGTAGATCTTGCGAACCGGGTTTAAGAACGCCCAGTTATAGGCCTTTACCATCAGAACGCCGTCGGTGGTGTCCATCAACGACATCCCGGCGGCGAATAGTATGGGTAGCGACAGCACGGCGGGCACGGGCAGGTTGCCGCTGGAGGCGCCGGCGGTCATGGCCAGCAGGCCGACCTCGGAGGCGGTGTCGAACCCTAAGCCGAACAGCAGGCCGAGGGGATACATCTGCCAACTGTGATTGATGACCTTTTGCAGTCGTCCGCCGAACAAACGGTTCATGAAGCCGCGCTTGGTGAGCAGTTCGTCGAGGTGGGCGTGACTGTGTTTGCCGGTCTTGGCCTGTCCCCACACCTTGAGGATGTCCAATAATACCAACAGATTGATGATACCGATGACCCACAGGAATACCCCGGAGACACTGGCGCCGATGATGCCGCCTAGGTTCTGCAGTTGCGGCAATTCATGCTTGACGGCGGTGGCCGAGAGGGTAATGGCGACCGCCAGGCCGAAGACGATGGAGGCATGCCCCAGCGAGAAGAAGAACCCCACTCCCAGGGGTTGTTTACCCTTTTGCAGCATGTAGCGGATGGTATCGTCCACCGCGGAGATATGGTCGGCGTCGAAGGCATGGCGTAGCCCGAACAAATAGGCCACCACCCCCAGGCCGGCCAGGGTTGGGTATTGGGTGGAATACTCTATAAATAACCCCCAACCCAGGATATGCAGAAAGCCGATGAAGCCATAGAGCCCACCAAGTCGCAACCATTCGCCGCTGGAGAACCACAGCCGGGCTCGCGCAGAGTCGGTTTGAGTCGGCGAAACGGTTAGGGTTGCGGCATTGTCGTCATTCATGGCGGACTTTCTCGACTCAAATAAGACGCATGGCAATATGCCGCTGGCCGGTTTGATCTGTCGGTATCACAAATTTTATTAAATTAACACCGCGGTATCATTAAGTCAATTTTCGTGTTACGTGGTGTTATTGGGTTAATAGCAATTTCATTGATGCCGGTTGATTACCAGGTCCGCTACGGAGTGACGGGCTTTGATTGGCTGGGTTGTAGGGAGAAACCATGGGTTGGCTTGTTTGCTACACAGGGATTTTTGACCTAATTGACGACGGAATAGCCGTCATGAAAAGTGAATTCTTGTCAGGTCAGTTGTGTTGGGGGAGAAAGTCGAATATATATGGCAGGCTGTAAGTGAGGTAGGCGCAGTTCCGATTTAGGGTCGGGCGTAGCACTGGATTGCGGTCAGGGATGCGTCCTGCTAAAAATTCCCTGCGCCTACCTCATGCCTGTTCTTATCATTTGTTCTTGTCGGCGATAATTCAAAAAACGAAATACCTGCGTCTTCTTATCGCGAGATATCCACATTTCCAATGTTAACCAAGCTGCAGTTGAAAACAAGCGGAAATGGCGTGAAAAACGGGAAAATCGTACAATTTTTTCTTTCAGGTCAATATGTACCCGATCTGTAATTAGACTTATGCTAGTTTCACAAGATTTAATTTTTTTCTACCGGATTCTAAGCCGAGAATTTGGGATGAATATGAACTGTGTGTTCATTTTTCCACGTCGCGAGTGTATGAACGCCTTTGGCCACAGAAGGTAGCTACGATGTGATCGTGCCAATGGAAAAGTGACTTGAGCCAATTTCAGCAAGGGGGATGTGAATACACATAGTGATGTCTCGTGGTAGAGAACGGTCATGGCATATCTGTTCACCTGCGAAAATCGGCCAAGCGTAGTCAAATATAGGACAAGAACGTCGAGGTGAGCCTGACGATCGGTGGGTGGGCGGATAGTCGACGGCCCGATTTGTTTCTTTCGCTTATCCTTATTGTACGGAGTATGGTAAAAAAGAGATCCCGGCACCCAGAGGGTAGCCGGGATCCAAAATGCCTAGCGTTTGGGAAACCAGGCATGTACCCGTCCCTGGGGGAGGGGAAGGGGGACGGGCGAGTGTAATGGGAGTCACACTCAAAACATGATATGGGGGGGGGCGCCGCTAACTTCAAGGGTTGGAGTTAGCGGCTTTTATTTTAATGATTATATATTAAATATTATATAAATAATTGTTTTTATTTAATAAATAATCAAAATGACGGTTCGCGCGCCCGTCACGGATGTGCAGATACCGGAGAATAATTTAATTAAGACGTCTCCGGCAGTTTGATTTGATGGGCGGGTGCGCCTGCTTTTCTTCGGGTTTTTCCCTGTTCCGGACGATGAGATTATTAGCCGTGCAAGGCGGCGGTGTGATCCGTCGCGACAGCGGAGAAGGCGGCAGTAATGATGTCTTCCACCGTCTCCAACCACACGAAGCGCAATTGTTCGCGCGCGGCCTGCGGGATCTCCTCGAGATCCTTGCGATTACGGGCCGGCAGGCACACGGTGTGGATCCCGGCGCGTGCCGCGGCGATGGTCTTTTCCTTGATACCGCCCACCGGCAACACCAGACCGCGCAGGCTGATTTCACCGGTCATGGCGACGTCGGGGTTGACGGTCTTGCCCGCTAGCAGTGAGTACAGGGCGGTGAACATCGCTACCCCGGCACTGGGGCCGTCCTTGGGGATGGCGCCGGCGGGGACATGGATATGGATGTCACTCTTGTCGAATGAATCGACATTCAGACCCAGCTCGTCGGCGCGGCCCTTGATAAGGCTCAGCGCCGCCTGCGCCGACTCCTTCATCACATCGCCCAATTGGCCGGTCAAGATCAAATTGCCCCGTCCCGGTATGCGTGTGGCTTCGACGAACAGGATGTCGCCGCCCACCGGGGTCCAAGCCAGACCGGTGGCGACGCCGGGTAAGGCGGTGCGCATGGCGGTTTCCGCCTCGTACTTACGCGCCCCGAGGATCGCCGGGATGTCTTGGGGTTTGATCGCTACCGTGGTGACGGCGTCTTCGGCGACGCGCATCGCTACCGAGCGGAACACCCGGCCGATTTCCCGCTCGAGACCGCGGCAGCCGGCCTCGCGGGTGTAATCGCGGACGATGGCGTGTAAGGCATCATCGCTGATTGAACATTGTTCGGGCTTCAAACCGTTGGCTTCCAGTTGGCGGCGCACCAGGTAACGACCCGCGATCTGCACCTTCTCGTCCTCCGTATAGCCGGGCAGGTCGATGATCTCCATACGGTCGCGCAGCGGGCCGGGAATGGTGTCCAACATGTTGGCGGTGGCGATGAACATCACCTTGCTGAGGTCGAAGGGGACGGCCAGGTAGTTGTCACGGAAGGTGGCATTCTGCTCGGGGTCGAGGACTTCGAGCAGCGCCGCCGACGGATCGCCGTGAAATCCGCTGCCCAACTTGTCCACCTCGTCGAGCATGAATACCGGGTTGCGGGTGCCGGCCTTGCGGATGCCTTGGATGACATTGCCGGGCAGGGCGCCGACATAGGTGCGGCGATGGCCGCGCACCTCTGCTTCATCATGGACGCCGCCCAACGCCACTCGTATGAACTCGCGCCCGGTGGCCCGGGCAATCGATTGGCCCAGGGAGGTCTTGCCTACACCCGGTGGACCCACGAAGCACAGGATGGGGCTTTTGCCTTGAGGATTGAGCTTGCGCACCGCCAGGTATTCGAGGATGCGTTGCTTGATCCGTTCCAGGCCGTAGTGGTCCTCATCCAGGACTTGGCGCGCCCGTTCGATGTCGATAGTCTCATCGCTTTCCACCGCCCACGGCAGGGCCAGCATCCAATCCAGATAGGTGCGGATCATGGAGTATTCGGATGCGCCTTCGGGCAGGCGTTCCAGGCGCGCCAGCTCGCGCTTGACCTGTTCCTCTACTTCGGACGGCATCTTGGCCTCTTTCAGAGCCTGTTCCAACTCTTCGATCTCGGCCGTCCCCGGTTCGTTTTCGCCTAATTCCTTTTGGATGGCCTTGAGTTGCTCGCGCAAGATGTATTCCCGCTGGCGTTTGTCCAGCGCGGTCTTGGTTTGGCTTTCTATCTCCTGCGACAGGCGCAGTACGGCGAGGCGGTGGGCCAGCAACTTCGCAACCTTATCGAGCCGGGTCTGTACGTCGAGGGTCTCCAGTATGTCCTGTTTTTCAGCCGGTTTGAGATCCAGATAACCTGCGATGAGGTCGGCCAGGTGCGCGCCCGAGGGGGCAGCCTCGATGGCCGCCGATAATTCGCTGGGTGTTTGCGGTAATAATTCCAGGGTTGCGGCCGCATCGCGCTTGATGTGATGCATGCGTGCCTCGATTGCCTGTGTCAGCGTGTCCCGTTCGGCAATGCGTTCCACTCGCGCCGCGGTAAACGGGTAACCCGGCAGGAATTCAATGACGCGAAAGCGCTCCTGTCCCTGGCAGATTACGTGATGGGTGCCGTCGCCGGCGGTAACGTAACGCAATATTGTAGCGACCGTACCGATCCGGTTGAGGCCAGCTTCGTCGGGGTTTTCTACCTCGGGGTCCCGTTGCTGCAACACGCCGATGGGCAGTTCGGCGCGCGCTGCTTCCTGGGCGGCGGCGATGGAGCGTTTTCGCCCGACCGACAACGGCAACAAGATGCCGGGAAACAGCACGGTATTGCGCACCGGCAGGATGATCAAGGCATCCTCGGGCAGCGGCGGCCATTGAGAGGCGTTGTGAGATACGGTTTGTTGATCGCTCATAAGCTCTGTTTCCGTCAAAAGCGCTTGCGTAGCGCGAGTACCAGGCAACCGTTTACCAGCTCATGTTTCTCTAATTCGAATCGACCGGCCGGCAGTTCGATGCGCCGTTCAAAACGTCCATGAGGAATTTCGAGTCTATGGACTACGGCGCCACGCTGAAATTCGGGAAGGGGGCGAGCGCCGCCGACGAGCAGTGCGGCGGAATCGATGCGAATTTCCAGGTGTTCCGGCGCCACCCCCGGTAAGGCGACTATCAGCCACAGCGCATCGGCGGTTTCCACCATATCGCACGGCGGTTCCCACGCGGGTTGCTGCCGCACCAGCGGTTGAAAAAACCGGCGATGGAGGCGTTCGGCGCGAGTGATGAACTCACAGGCCTCGGCCCACATCCAATCGCGCGGATCACGTGTTGACATCGCGGCGCTCTCCTTTTGCCGGGCGGTCATTCAAACACAACCGCCGCTAATCGGGTGCTTCACGGCTAGGCGGGAAGCCTCTTGAACCGCCGTTGATCACTGCTATATAACCCGCAGCACCACCGTTTAACGAGGGCGACTGTAATCAAGTGGCGCGCGCAGCTGCGGCACCTCGGTAACAGGCGAATCAGCGTCCTTTTTGATACAGGCCCACCAACTCCGCTTTCATTAATATGTGTCCTTGCATCGCCTTTTCAAGGTCGGCCTTGGTGGCGCGGGGCAGGTTGCCCAATTTAATGTCCAAGGCGTAAAGCTTGAAAAAATAGCGGTGCTTGCCTACCGGCGGACAAGGGCCGCCATAGCGGGTGCGTCGGAAGTCGTTGTCGGCCTGGCGGATTCCAGTCGGCAGGTGGTCCGCCGCGCCTTCCGCCAGTCCGGTGACGGTGGGCGGGATGTCGTAAAGTACCCAATGTACCCACGTCATGCGCGGCGCGGCCGGGTCGGGGGCGTCAGGGTCATCGACGATCAAGGCCAGGCTCTTGGCAGCGGGCGGTACGTCCCGCCACATCAGGGGCGGGGAGATATCCTTGCCGTCGCAGGTATATTGAGCGGGAATCATGCCATGATGATCAAAGGCGCTTGATTGGATTTGCATGGTCCCCATCTCCCCGGCTGAGGTTGTCGCATAACGGCTTACCGACAACAACACGAATGCTGCCATGATAAATATATGGCGTTTGCTAAACGATCTCACTCCGTCCATAAAAATCAGTATAGCCACTGTTGCCGGCTTCGTGGACGCTGTTAAACTCACGAGACGGAGTTTTCGCCACGCGGTACTTGCTTGGCACAAACGGCCTGGCCGGAAAAAATCACATCAAGCGTTCACCAACCTAATCAAGTTATGCACATTGTTTCCGAATCCCGGGTGGAATCACCCTCGAATCCGCCAAGATCGACCACCGTCCTGAGCGCCGCGCAGTTGAGCAAAACCTACGGTAAGATCGTTGCGGTGGACAATATCGCGTTTTCCGTTCAGCGCGGTGAGATCGTCGGCCTGGTGGGTCCCAACGGGGCGGGCAAGACCACCACCATCAATATGGTGCTCGGGGTGTTGCAGCCCAGCGCCGGCACCATCCACGTCGACGGTGTGGACCTCGCCGCCGATCGCTCCCGCGCCTTACAGGCAACCAACTTCGCCGCCGTCTATGCGCCGTTGCCGGGGAATCTCAGCGTCTATCAGAATCTGCGGGTCTTTGGCCTGATTTATGGGGTGAGTGATTTGGCGGTACGCATCACCGAATTGTTGGAGCAATTCGACCTCAAGCGTTTTCGTAATGTGAAGTGCGGATTGCTGTCGTCGGGCGAGCAGACCCGGGTCGGTCTCGCCAAGGCCATGCTCAATCGCCCGCGTCTATTGTTGCTGGACGAGCCTACCGCCTCGCTGGACCCCGCCACCGCGCGCGATCTGCGGGTGAGGATTCACGATTTCGCCACACGGGATGCCGCCGGCATTCTTTGGACTTCACATAATATGTACGAGGTGGAGGAGGTGTGTGACCGCGTGCTGTTCCTGTCGCGCGGCAGGATCTTGCTGGAGGGCGATCCTAAAACCCTACCGGGCGAACACGGCAAGGACAGCCTGGAGGAATTGTTCGTGACCCTTGCGCGTGAACCAGTGATGCTGAGCGAGGGCCGACGGTCATGAACATGGGCCGAACCTTCGCCATCGTGTTGCGCCAGTTCTATCTCATCCGTGGCAGCTTCTCGCGGCTGTTTCCGCTGTTTGCCTGGGTCGCCGTGGATATCGTGCTATGGGGGTTCATCACCAAGTACCTCAATAGCGTCACGGCCTCGGGCTTTAATTTCGTCCCCGTGCTGCTGGGTGCCGTACTGTTGTGGGATTTTCTGATTCGCGTCATGCAGGGGGTGACCATGGCCTTCTTCGAGGACGTGTGGTCGCGCAACTTTCTCAACATCTTCGCCACCCCGCTATCCATCGGTGATTACCTGGGCGGTTTGATTATTTCCAGCATCGCCACCAGTTCGGTGGGATTGGCGGTGATGTTCGCCCTCAGTACCACGGTGTTCGGGCTGTCGTTCGCTACCTATGGGGTGATGATCGTTCCTTATCTGCTAATGCTGTTTATATGCGGCATCGCCCTGGGTATTTTCAGCAGCGCTGTGGTATTGCGCCTGGGCCCCGCGGCGGAGTGGTTCATCTGGCCTATCCCCGCCTTGATCTCGCCGTTCGCGGGGGTGTTCTATCCCATCGATACGCTCCCGCAATGGATGCAAGCCATCGCTGCGCTGTTGCCGCCCTCTTATGTTTTCGAGGGTTTGCGGGCGGTGGTTGCCGGCCGCCCCTTTTCGTTGGACAACTTGCTATGGGGTGGGGGATTGGCGCTAGGCGACCTGCTGCTCGCTGCCTGGTTTTTCACCCGTACCTACCGCTATGCGGTACGCACCGGTCTGCTCGCCCGATATAGTGCCGAAAGCGTAAGCTAGCAAGCAAGTCCTCCCCATTGGTAAGTGATTATCGTCTATTCGAGTCGGCGGATAGTATCAAGGCGACGCCGATGGCGTTGACTGGCTTTACCCATTATCTTGGGACCTCCTTAAAACAACAAATCTTAAATCTGCGGTTCTCAGAGTTGCATAACTTTCAGTTGCACTGAACTTTGTTTATGGCTGAGATCTAATTCATCTATCTTTGCGGCGGTGGGGGCCTGTGTGAAGAAGGTGTAAGCTAACCATGTACGCCGGGAATTGATGAGACGTGGCAGTGTGATTGCGGGGATATCGGTCGGGGGATAGGGCGCTTGTCCTCGTCATCGAATGGAGAGAATATTGGTTGTGTAGGTAGCGCAATTCTCGATTACAGCGACTTTGATATTTTTCCCGCGGGTGGG
>CAYWIQ010000024.1:8943-14120 GCA_964458405.1 uncultured Chromatiaceae bacterium | reverse complement strand
AGGAAGCCCTTAACGAAATCCGCCAGGCCACGCCCGTCAACAGTTGGAGCGAGGAAGGTCGTCATTTCCCGCTGGATAGCGAATGTAACCCCAACATGACCCGTACCGATGGCACGCATGTCGCCTGCCTGGGTGCCAAGATGCTCATCTGCCTGGGCGGCTCCCCCAAAGGTCACCAGGTCCGCTCCGCCTTTTTCAAACAGCAAGGGCACCTGGATGTCGAAAAGATGTGGGATATCGCCGCCAAGACACCCGCGGAACGCAAAAGCCTGAAGGCGTGCGTCGATTCTCAGGTAACCGCCAACATGCTTCAGGGTGACATCGATTACGCCATGCGCCATCAAATCCAGGGAACACCCTTGGTGGTCATCAATGGACGGCGGACGCCCGGCTTTCCGCCGTTCATCTACGCGATGATCATCGCGGGCGGTGACGTCGACGCCGATGGATTCAGTATATTGCCGCCACCCAAACCTCAATAGGGAGCGATAATCGGAAGTGATACTCTTCCCATGACTACCGAACCATCGAACAACCAACAAGACAGCTGTCTTTCGCCCGCGGAGCGAAACGCCCTCAGCGTCGCCGACGCGCGCCAGAGAATCCTTGCCAGCGTCCAACCATTGGCGGGTAGCGAGCAGCTTCATCTGACAGAGGCCTTAGGTCGCGTGCTCGGTAGCGACATCAACGCACCGTTCGACGTACCGCCATGGGATAACTCCGCCATGGACGGTTACGCCGTTCGTAGTACGGATTTGTCTTCGGAGCGGGAAACTCGGCTGACCGTAATCGGTACCGCTCTGGCGGGTTCACCCTTCACCGGCAAGGTGACAGCGGGACAATGTGTACGCATCATGACCGGCGGCGTCATGCCACCCGGTTGCGACACTGTGGTCATGCAGGAACAAACGAGCCGGGAAGGCGATGCCGTCACGGTCGGTAGCGGACATAACCCCGGCCAGCATGTACGCCAGGCCGGTGAAGACATGACTGCGGGGCAACGAGTAATCAGCGCCGGACGGCGCCTCACCCCGGCCGATCTGGGCCTGCTGGCATCGCTGGGCATCGCCCACGTCAAAGTAGCTCGCCAACCACGGGTCGCCTATTTTTCCACGGGCGACGAATTGCGCGCCGTGGGCGAACAGCTGAAACCCGGTGCGATTTACGACAGTAACCGTTATGCGCTTCACGGCATGTTGCAACAAACCGGGGTCGATATGTTAGACCTGGACGTGGTGCGTGACCGCCGTGAAGCCCTGCAAGCCGCCATCACCCGGGCCGCCGCCCGCGCCGATGCGATCATCACCACCGGCGGCGTGTCGGTGGGCGATGCCGATTTCGTCCGCGATACTCTGGCAAAACTGGGTGAAATCCATTTCTGGAAGATCGGGGTAAAACCCGGACGCCCGTTCGCCTTCGGCCGCATCGAGCAGGCCTGGTTTTTCGGCCTGCCCGGCAATCCGGTCTCCACCATGGTGACCTATTACCAATTCGTGCAACCCGCGCTGCGACGCCTGATGGGCGAACTGCCGCAATCACCATTACAGTTTAAGGTAACCTGCATCACGCCTTTGAAAAAGGCGCCGGGTAGGTTGGAGTTTCAACGCGGCATACTGGAAACCGATGCAAGCGGGGAAACGGTGGTGCGCAGCACCGGCAGGCAAGGATCCAATATCCTCAGCTCCATGAGTGAAGCCAATTGCTTCATCGTGCTGCCAGAGGAATCGGGCGATGTCCCGGCGGGCAGCCAGGTGGAGGTACAGCCCTTCGCAGGATTGTAACCACAATTGCGTAACCCCCATTACACTAGGCCGGCGCCATGGATAAGAATACGCAACATACCACGGGGCATTGGGAACACTTTGCCCATGAAGCCGATATCGGCATACGCGGTGTCGGGCCCACCTTGCAAGAAGCCTTCGCCCAAGCCGCCGTCGCCATGACCGCCGTGGTTACCGATCCCGCCCGTGTCACCCCCCGGCAGGCAATCGCGCTCACCGCCGCCGATCCCGATCCCGAATTGTTATTCGTGGATTTTCTCAATGCCGTCATCCTGGCCATGGCCACGCACCACATGCTGTTCAGTCGCTTCCACGTCACCTTGAGTAACGGTCACCTCACCGCCACCGCCCATGGCGAAGCCGTGGACGTGGCCCGCCACCAACCGGCGGTGGAGATCAAGGGTGCTACCTATACCGGCTTGCTGGTCAAGCGCCTGGACGACGGCGCCTGGTTGGCGCAATGCGTAGTGGACGTTTGACTGCCGCATGAATGGGCATACTATAGAAACAGGCATTCTCTATTCGCTGCATTAGCGGCAAATACTTGGAGCACCGGCCATGGATCGCGCCCAGTTCATCCAAGACGCACCCAACACCTGGCGCATCGCGCCCTTCGGCAAGATGCGCGTACCGGCGATTGTCTATGCCAGCCCGATGCTCATCGATGCCATGGATCAAAAGGTCTTCGAACAAATCACCAACGTCGCCGCCCTGCCCGGTATCGTTAAGGCCGCCTACGCCATGCCCGACGCCCATTGGGGCTACGGCTTTCCCATCGGCGGCGTGGCGGCCTTCGATCCCGACGAAGGCGGCGTCATCTCCGCCGGCGGCGTGGGTTTCGATATTTCTTGCGGGGTTCGCACCCTGCTCACCGGCCTCAAGCGCGACGCTGTTCTCGCGGTGCAACAGCGCCTGGCGGATGTTCTATTCGCCACCATCCCCGCCGGGGTCGGCAGCACCGGGCGTTTGCGCCTCAATAGCAAGGAAATGGACAGCATGTTGCAAGGCGGTGCGCGCTGGGCGGTGCAACAAGGCTACGGCCGCAGCGAGGATCTGGAACGCGTAGAAGAACACGGCTGTATGCGCGGCGCCCGTCCCGACGCGGTCTCGCAGCACGCCAAACAGCGCCAGCACGATGAGATGGGAACGTTGGGCTCCGGCAACCACTATTTGGAAGTACAACATGTCGCCGAGATATTCGCGCCCGACATCGCCGCCGTGTTCGGCATCGCGGCCGGCGATATCGTCATCAGTATCCACTGCGGTTCGCGAGGTCTGGGCCATCAAATCGGCACGGAATTCTTGAAATCCATGGTAGTCGCCGCCGGCGACTACGGCATCACCCTGCCCGACCGTGAACTGGCCTGCGCCCCCATCAACTCGCCGCTGGGTGAACGCTATCTCGGCGCGATGCGCGCCGGCATCAATTGCGCGCTGGCCAACCGTCAGATTCTCACCCATCTCACCCGCCAAGCGGTAACCGAGATCCTGCCCCAAGCCGATCTGCGCTTGCTCTATGATGTGTCCCACAACACCTGCAAGGTGGAAAACCACATCGTCGACGACGAACCGCGCCGGCTGTTCGTGCATCGCAAAGGCGCCACCCGCGCCTATGGCCCCGGTCACCCCGAGCTGTCCGAGGCCTTCCGTGCCACCGGCCAACCGGTATTGATCGGCGGCACCATGGGTACCGCCTCCTACATCCTGGTGGGAACCGCGGAGGCGGAACAACGCTCGTTCTCCTCGGCATGTCACGGCGCCGGGCGGGCCATGAGCCGCCATCAAGCCACTCGCCAGTGGCGCGGCCGCGAATTGCTCGATCAACTGGCGCAACGCGGCATCCTGATTCGCAGTCCGTCGTTACGCGGCATCGCCGAAGAGGCGCCGGGCGCCTACAAGGACGTAGCGGCGGTGGTGGAGGCTTCCCACCAAGCGGGATTGGCGCGCAAGGTGGCACGCCTGGAACCCATGATCGTCATCAAAGGATGATGTATCGACAAACAGGCCGACCCATGGAGCAAGACTCACTTCATCATGCCGATTCATAACGCCGACATCGCCGCCCACTTCGAACAAATCGCGGAACTGCTGGAGATTCAGGGCGGTAATCCCTTCCGCATCCGCGCCTACCACAACGCCGCGCGTACCGTGAGCGATCTCGGCACTGAATTGCGGGTAATGGTGGAGCAAGGCGAGGACCTCACCCGCCTCCCCGACATCGGCAAGGACCTGGCGGCCAAGATCGTGGAGCTGCTCCGCACCGGGACCACTGCCCAACTCAAGGATCTGCACAAGGCGGTACCGGCCAGCGCCGCCGAGATGTTGGCCCTACCCGGTCTGGGTCCCAAACGGGTCAAGATCCTCATGGATGAATTGGGTATCCGCACCCTCAAACAGCTGCAACGCGCCGTTCGCGGCGGCAAGGTTCGTACGCTCCCCGGCTTCGGCGCCAAGAGCGAACAACACCTACTTAAGGCTTTGCAGGCCCATCTCGGCGCGGGTGAGCGCATCAAACTCGCCATCGCCGATCAATACGCCGAGGCCCTGCTCACCCATCTCAAACACAGCCGCGGCGTAAAGCAGGCCGTAATCGCCGGCAGTTTTCGGCGCGCCAAGGAAACGGTGGGAGATTTGGATATCCTAGTGACCACCGCGGCCGACAGCCCGGTGATGCAGCGCTTCATCAGCTATGACGAGGTCAAGGAGGTGGTATCCAAGGGACAGACCCGCGCCACCGTCATCCTCGCCTCGGGATTGCAGGTGGACCTGCGCGTGGTTCCCGAAGAAAGCTTCGGCGCGGCGCTGCAATATTTCACCGGCTCCAAGGCGCATAACATCGCTGTACGGCGCCTCGGTCAGCGGCGCGGCCTCAAGATCAATGAATACGGCGTGTTCAAGGGCGCTAAGCGTGTAACCGGTGACACCGAACAATCGGTATATGCCGCGGTGGGATTGCCTTATATCGAACCCGAACTGCGGGAAAACCGCGGTGAAATAGAAGCAGCGGCGGAACACCACCTGCCCGACCTTGTCGCGGTCAAGGATCTGCAGGGTGATCTGCACAGTCATACTCACGCCACCGACGGCCATAACACCCTGGAGGAAATGGCCCGTGCCGCCAAGAAGCAGGGACTGCATTATCTGGCGATCACCGAACACTCGCAGCGGCTCACGGTTGCCAAAGGCTTCGACAGCGAACGTCTCGCCCGTCAAATTGAAGAAATCGACCGCCTCAACACCGAGCTGGCCGGCATCACCCTGCTCAAAGGTATCGAGGTCGATATACTGGAAGACGGTCGTCTCGATCTGGCCGACAGTATATTGTCACGCTTGGATCTGGTGGTCGGGGCGGTGCACAGCAAATTCAACCTGTCCCGCACCAAACAGACCGAACGC
>CAYWIQ010000024.1:0-8933 GCA_964458405.1 uncultured Chromatiaceae bacterium | reverse complement strand
GTGCGCGCCATAAACTCCCGCCACTTCTCCATCCTGGCCCATCCCAGCGGCCGGCTGATCGGCGCACGTGAGGCCTATGACGTGGATATGGAACAGATTATCCACGCGGCGCGCCAACGGGGCTGTTTCCTCGAACTCAACGCCCACCCGGAACGTCTGGACCTCAACGACGTCTACTGTAATATGGCAAAGAACGAAGGCGTATTGGTGAGTATCGCCTCGGACGCCCATAGCACCCTGGACTTCGCCAATCTACGCTTTGCCATCGGCCAGGCCCGGCGCGGCTGGTTGGAAAAGACCGATGTGTTGAATACACGCCCGCTTGCCAAGCTGCGGCCATTGTTGCGACGGACTATGTAGCTGCCGCGGCTCGCTTACTGAGGAGGATGGCAATGAACATTGCGACTAAGGAGACAATCGAATTGCAGGACGGTGACGCCTTGGTCGTCGTCGACCTACAAAACGACTTCCTCCCCGGCGGCGCCTTGGGTGTTCCCCATGGTGACGAAGTCGTGGCGCTAATGAATCGCTATATCGATTTGTTCCTCAGCAAGGGACTGCCCATCATCGCCACCCGTGATTGGCATCCGGCTAATCATTGTTCGTTCACGGACCAAGGCGGTCCCTGGCCGCCCCATTGCATCGCCAACAGCCCCGGTGCAGCGTTCGCCCCGGACTTGCGTCTGCCGCCCGCGTGCACCATCATCTCCAAGGCCGCGTCTCCCGACAAGGACGCCTACTCCGGATTCGGCGGTACCGAACTGGATGCGGTGCTGCGCTCCCATGGCGTACGCCGGATGTTCGTCGGCGGTCTGGCCACCGACTACTGCGTGCTTAACACCGTCAGGGACGCGTTGCAAAACCGCTATCACGTCTATGTGCTCAGTGATGCCATTCGCGCCGTGAACATCCAACCCGATGACGGCAGTCGGGCGGAACAGGAAATGATCGCCAAGGGCGCGGAAATGCTTACCTTGGACCGATTGAAATGACGATGATACTGAATATCCCTGACAGAGCTATGCGAGTATGCTTGATCTAACCCGCAGCGCACTGCTGACCGACCTCTATCAACTCACCATGCTGCAAGGCTACGTGCAGCGCAATCTTGACGACACCGCGGTATTCGAATTCTTCATCCGCAAACTGCCGCAGCAGCGCGGCTTCCTGATGGCCGCCGGCCTCGAGCAGGCGCTGCAATATCTGGAAGGGCTGCACTTTTCCACCACTGAACTGGAATGGTTGGCCGGCACCGGCAAATTCAATGATGCATTTCTCGACTACCTCAAAGACCTGCGTTTCCGCGGCGACGTCCACGCCATGGCGGAAGGCACGGTATTTTTCAGCGATGCACCCATCCTGCGCGTCACCGCCCCGCTGCCTCAGGCGCAATTGGTGGAAAGCCGCTTGATCAATCTCCTGCACTTCCAGACCCTGATCGCCTCCAAGGCGGCACGCTGCGTGCTCGCCGCGCCGGACAAGCTACTGGTAGACTTCGGCTTCCGCCGGGCGCACGGCGCCGAGGCCGGCGTGTTGGCGGCCCGCGCCGCCTACCTGGCCGGTTTCGCCGGCACCGCCACGGTGGCCGCCGGGTCGCTGTTCAATATCCCCACCTACGGCACCATGGCCCATTCCTTCGTCCAGGCACACGACGACGAAATGACCGCCTTCAGCGATTTCGCCGCCACCAACCCGGACGCGGTAATCCTGCTAATCGACACCTATGACACGGAAGCGGCGGCGCACAAGGTGGTGACGCTGGCGCCGCGGCTTCGCAACCAAGGCATCATCGTCAAGGGCGTACGCATCGACAGCGGCGACCTCGCCGCGCACGCGCTGCAAGTGCGCGAGATTCTCGATCAAGGCGGTCTGCAAGACGTCACCATCTTCGCTAGCAGCAGCATTGACGAATATTTGCTGCGTGAGCACGCCCGCAATCATATTCCCATCGACGGTTACGGCATCGGCACCCACCTCGACACCTCCGCCGATGCGCCCTACTTGGACTGCGCCTACAAACTCGAGGAATACGCCGGACGGCCGCGACGCAAGCGTTCCGAAGGCAAGGCGACCTGGCCGGGACGCAAACAAGTCTACCGATATTATCGAAAAGATGGATTGATGGTGAGCGATGTCGTCGCTATGGAAAATGAAAGCCAAGACGGTCGAGCGTTGTTACAACCCGTCATGCGGGAAGGCCGTCGAACCGCTGCGGCGCCCTCACTCGAGGCAATACGCAAATACGCCGCCGTGGAATTGGCGGGGTTGCCGCCGATGTTGCGGGATTTGGGCCGCGAACCGGCCTATCCCGTGCTGATCTCGGAACCATTGCGCAACTTGGCAGCGATGTTGGATCGCGAAGACAGTCAGCACTGAACCCACGGTTGGCTATTCGCTTTGCTCGTCGATAGCCCGGCGCTGCTTCTCCGCGGCGTCCATCAAGTCCTGACTCACGTGCTTCGCTTTGTCCAAGGACTTGACCTGCGCACTCCAAACATGGTCGGTGGTCACCTTGACATTGTCGTCGACCTTATCCACCTGCCCCTGTACATCGTCGCCATCGTTGCTGGAACAGCCGGCAACGAAAGCAAACAACACCGCCACGATCACTGTATACTTCATCACTCGAACGCCTCCGATTGATTTAGACGCTCCGTCGCCCGCAGCCTATCCGCTCCTCCTCACTATTATCGGCCGTCTGTTGGGAAATTCGTGTCGATCAAGGTCGGTAAAGTGTTCCAAAATGTCAAATAAGGGTGACATCCTTCACAATCTATAGCACCATTCCCCTGCGTTATGGCCTTCGGTCACAAGCACCCGCGGTTACTGCCATTAGCCAAAATGAAGTAAATACTCTTTCCAGCAACGCTCGACCTCTGCAAATATCGACGCCATGAACACCGAAGCAAATAGATCTCAAGCAGTACTCCCGGTTCTCGGTACCGTCCTGCTCATCGGCTTGGGTGCCTTACTGTGGACCAACCATCACCGCCAAACCGCGGGAAAATGGCTTGCCAGCTGGCAAGCGCAACCCGCCTTTCATGTTGCACGCCGCGCCTTGGCGGCCGCCGCCGACGCAAAGCATGTCTATATCCTAGGGGGGATGGACAACGACAATCACTATGTCGCCGCAGTAGAGTACGCCCCTATCCACTCCGACGGCGGTCTGGGCCAATGGCGTTTCACTTCGCCCCTGGGCGAACCGCGCTTTTATCTGGCCGCCGCTATCCTCGACGGCTATCTCTATGCCATCGGTGGCGCCAACGGCCAGCGCGGCCAGGACAACCTTCCCAGCGCCACTGTGGAACGCGCCGCCATCCATTCCGATGGCAGTCTGGGCGACTGGCAACGGGTCGCCCACCTCACCACGCCGCGACGCGGCCTACAGGCGGCGGTATACGGCAACCACATCTATGCCATCGGCGGCTATGACGGTGTGTTCCTCAAGTCGGTGGAACGCACCGACGTCCAACCGGGCGGCAGCCTGTCGCCATGGCGACTCGACCCCCAACACTCCGTGGTCGATCGTTACATCCACTCGGCCGCCTCGCTAGGCAACAAACTCTACTTGTTGGGCGGTCACGAACAAAATCCCCAAGCTATCAGTTACGGCGACGTGGAAATGAGTCGGATCACCGACAACGGCAGTCTGCGCCCTTGGGAAATTCAAAAGACCATTCTCAAGACGCCGCGCTTTATCGCTGCCGCCTTCGCCATGAACCACCATATTTATATGCTGGGCGGTCATGACGGCCGGCATCGGCTGCGCAGTGTCGAGATGGCAAGTCTGGATGACCAAGGCCGTGTCGGGCCTTGGTCATTCACCACCCCCCTCCACGACAGGCGCAGCGCCACCGCCCTGGCGACTAATGGGGACAAGGTCTATGTATTCGGCGGCATGGGAAACGGCGGCGCGCTCAACAGCGTGGAAATGGCCGAACAAGAACCCGACGGCCAGCTGGGAATTCGCGTCTCACAATGACAGCTGGCAAGCAGTCCTAACAGTCGAACTGACCCACTACCTCGCTGCCGTAAAATCCCCGCCGTCGCCCGCAGGACTTAGAAACTCACGGAGACACGCATCTCATCACGGCGCTTGATCGCGAACCGCCGGATGCCGGGCTATCTTCTTCCAGTAACCGGTCACGCATATGGACACCACTGCCGGCGCGACGCTTCATGACAATCTCGCTCATTACGCTCAGCGCGATCTCTTCCGGCGTACGGGCACCGATATCGATCCCCGCCGGGGCCATGACCCGCGCCATGGCCTGGTCATCAAAACCTTCCTTGCGCAGATAATCCAGGACCAGACGCGAGCGCTTGCGACTGGCGATAAGGGCGATATACCCGGCTTGTGACGACAGGGCCCGGCGCATGGACCGATGGTCGCCCTTGTGTTGCGTGGCGATAACCACGAAGTCGCCCGCCAGCGGCGCGAGTTGGGAATAATCCATGTCGTCGCTGATAAGCCGGGTGGCGGCGGGATAGCGGCCGCGGTCCACCATGGGGTCGTTGACCACGACATTGAGACCCATCAGATCGCCCAGCAGGCACAGACATTCCGCGACCCGGCCGTGGCCCATGATCCACAAGGTGGGCTTCGGCAATATGGGTTCCACATAGACCCGCATGCTGCCGCCGCATGGCATGCCCGCGCCCAGTACCTCGTCGTTGAGATCGATGTCGATCACCGTGGTCTGACCGCTTTCCATGCATGCCAAGGCGGTGTGACAGGTAGTGGATTCGGCGCAGCCGCCGCCCACCCAGCCGGCGACCACGCGGCCGCCATGATCGATCACCGCCTTGGCCCCGGTCTTGGCCGAGGACGAACCCTCGGTCTCCACCACTGTAGCCACTGCGAACGGCTCGCGCTTGGCGCGCATCTCCATCACGACTTCGATGACCTCTTTTGCCATAATCGTTACCTCTTAACTACATCGTCGCGCGTAGCTGCTGTCCTTTCAAACGCGCCACCAGGTTCGCGTAATCATCAGGTGTGTCCAGATCGAACACCGTATGGTCGTTGTCCATTTCCACTGGTGTTACCAGTTCCGGATTGCGTTCGATCAGCCGCTTGCAACCCAGATTGCGTTCACCGTCGAGGATTTGGGCACGATGGGCGTAGGCCAGCACGATGGGATTACCGCGCCGCCCCTGATAAGTGGGGGCGATGATCGAACCGCCGCGCCGGGCAAAGGCCTCGATCAGCTCATCGATGTCCCGCGGGGTAAGCAGCGGCTGGTCGGCGAGACAGATCATCACTCCGTCACACGGTTGCCGCAGCGCCGCCAAGCCGCAATGCACCGAATTCATCTGCCCCTCTCGGTAGGTTTCATTGACTACGGTGCCCACCGCCAACCCCTGTAGCAGCTTATGCGCCTGCTCAGCCTGGTGACCGAGCACTACGACCACTTCCGCCAGTTGCGATGCCAACAGAGTCTTCACCATGTGGCGCAACAGCGGCTCGCCGTCCACCGCCAGGGCCAGCTTATTGGTCGCGCCCATGCGGCGCGACTCGCCCGCCGCCAGCAGGATGGCGGAGACCGTACTCATCCCACCGCCTCGATGTAACGCTGCGGCTCTTGATCGAAGCGGTGTTTGCAGCCGGCGCAGCAAAAATAATAGGTTTGCCCCCCGTAGTCGCTGCGGTGTTCCGCCATCGCCACTGTGACGCTCATGCCGCAGATCGGATCGATGGCCTCTGCAGTCGCCGGTTCAGTACCACCGGTCTTGACGGACGCGGGCGCTACTTTCAATGCCGGCTTGGCCACGGACAGCGTCCCGGCGTGGCGTGCCTGCACCACCCCGGCCAACACCGACAATGCAATCTCTTCCGGGGTGACGGCCCCGATCTCCACGCCGGCGGGGGCGACAATCGCATCTACCCGCGCTGCATCGTGGCCGCGCTCCTTGAGATATTGCCTAAGCTTGCCGGCCTTGCGCTCGCTGGCGATAAAGGCAATGTAACCCGCGCCGGTGCTCAGCGCCGCCTCTAAACCCGCCTCATCCCGCTTACCCTGGGTCGCCACCACCACGAAGGATGGCGCCCCCACCGCAGCCAGATCATCGAATTTATCGATCACCTGGTCCGCCTCCGGAAACAGCGCCTGGTCGGCGCCGGGAAAGATCGAGGTTACGGCGTATCCGACGCGCCGCGCCAATCCGCTCAAGGCCTGCGCCGCCGGCGAGGCGCCGATGATCCATAATGCCGGCCGCGCCACGACTGGATCGACGAAGATGTCCAAGGTGCCGCCGCTGTGGCAGCTCATATTGAAATCCATAATGCCCTCCGCGACAACTTCGTCGCGGTCGGGACTAATGCGGATCAATCGCGCCGCGCCATCCTGCAGTACTTGCTTGACCACCTTGATCACCACCGGCTGGGCGCAGCCGCCGCCGATCCATCCCTCGATCTGGCCGTCGGCGGTAACCAGCGCCTTGGCGCCGGGCTTGGCCGAGGTGGGCGACTCAGCACGCACTACCGTCACCAGCGCAAAGGGCGTCCCACTCGCCTTCAATGCCGCCGCTTTATCCAGTACCGTATCTGTTTCGATCATGGCTATACCGTCCTCTCCAATAACTATAGCTTCATCAATTGCGGTTCCAAGGCCGCCAGACTTTCCAGATTGTGTGCCGGCGCGAATACATCCAGTATCGGCAGTGCGGCAGCCATGCCGGCAGCGAGAGGTTCATAGCCCGCTCGCCCGAGCAGAGGATTCAACCAGATGAGCCTGCGTGCCCGTGTTTTGATGTCCTGGAGTTGTTCTGCAAGCAGCGACGCCGGTCCGGTGTCCAGGCCGTCGCTAATGATGATTACCACGGCGCGGCGGTTGAGCAAACTGCGCGCGAAATCTTGGTTGAAGGCTTGCAGACTCTCACCGATACGCGTGCCGCCCGCCCATCCCAGAGAGATCACCGCCAGTTTTTCCTTGAGTCTGTCGCTATCACGCTCCCGCAGGGCATCGCTGATCGGCACCAGATGGGTGTGGAAGGCAAATGCATAGGCATCGCTGAAGGCATCGATCACGCCCCGCGCGAAACGCAGAAAAAAATAACTGTACAAACTCATGGAACGGCTCACGTCCAAGAGCAGGATCAGGCGCGGCAGACGACGGCGGCGGCGGCTGAACATCGGTTCCAACGGCGTACCGCCGTAACGCAGGCTATGGCGCAGGGTATGCCGCAGATGCAGGCGCCGCCCTTCGCGAGCGAGGCGCCAACGGCGCCGCAGTGCCTTGCGCATGTGTTGCGCCAAGCGCTGCACCAGCCGTTCCAGCTTTTCCATCTCGTCTACGGCGGTCAAGAAACGGAAGTCGCTGTGACCAGTCGCTGCCTGGGCGCTGGCGCCGCTGCGGGTTCCGCCGTCGCCGGCATCACCGTCTTCTCCAGCCCGCGCCTGATGGATCTCTGCGGGCAAACCGAGCTTGCCGGTCGATTGCCCGTCTCTGCCAACCGGTTGCGACCCGGGTGCAGCCTGCACCCGTGAACTGCGGCTTTCCCTACTCAAACCCCAGTAGGCATTGAAGAGCTGATCGAAGCGTTGCCAATCCTGGACATTGCCGCATACCAGGGCGCGCAACCCCCAGCGCAGTCGCTGCACATCCAGGGCACCGCAACGTTCCGCCAGGCGCACCGCATCAATGGTCTCCCCTATACCGGCCAGAAAATCGTTGGCCCGCGCCAGGCGTACGAACTCAGTGATGCGCGCCACCAGGGTCTCGCCCGCGTCGCTCTGAACCGCAATGTCATGAGCCGTAGTCATACGCTGTTCGCCACCAGACGCGCAGTCGCTTCGGGAGTAAGCGCATCCCAGTCCTCCTTGGTCTTCAACAGACATACCAGCGACTGGGCGATCAGCGCCGGGTCACTATCGAGCCTGTCCACCTGCAGGCGCAACAAGGCCACCACCCAGTCTAGGGTCTCGGCAATCCCCGGCTTCTTGCGCAAGTCCAGCTCGCGTAAACCATGCACGAAGGCCACCACCTGCCCAGCCAGTTTCTGACTGATCTGCGGTTCATGGCGTTGAATAATGCGCAGTTCCTTATCCATGTCGGGATAATCGACGTAGTGATACAGGCAGCGCCGCCGCAAGGCATCGCTTAATTCGCGGGTACCGTTGGAGGTCAGGATCACATAGGGAATGCTGCTGGCCTTGATGGTGCCCAATTCGGGGATGCTGATCTGGAAATCCGAGAGCAGCTCCAGCAAGTACGCCTCGAACTCCTCGTCGGCGCGATCGATCTCATCGATCAGCAGCACCGGCGATTCGGGCTGAGTAATGGCCTGCAACAACGGACGTTTGAGCAGGAAGTCCTCGTTGAAGATATGACGCTCTTTCTCTTCAGCCGAGGTGTGTTCGCTCTCCTGAATCTTGATAGCGAGCAGTTGCCGCTGATAATTCCATTCGTAAACCGCCGTGCCGGCGTCCAGGCCTTCGTAACACTGCAGGCGAACACTGCGGCAAGGGCCTTGGCGATCTCGGTCTTCCCCACCCCCGCCTCACCCTCCACCAATAGCGGTCGGCGCAGCTCTGTGAACAACAGCAAGGTCGCCGCCAGGCCCGGCTCGGAGACATAGCCGGCCTGCTCGAGACGAGATTGGAATTCGGTGATGGTACTCATCCTCTCTCCGGCTGCTGCGCAAGCTAGTTATCGCAGCATCGCTTCCCCGGCGCAGCAATAGGAAGCGCAAAATAAAATAATTAATAATCAAATGTTATTCTCCTCCAAGCGGAGGGGTACGCAATACAAATTCAGCAACTACTTATTTTGTCCGGCCCACTCCCCAAGAAGTTCATCCCCTCAGGCTTTACCACCACCAAACAGGCTCTTGAAGAATCCCAGCAAGGCCCGCCAAATCAAGGCCAGACCATTGAGTTCCGTGGGTTGCTGCGCCACCGTGGCGGCCGCCTGCTCCGCGGCCGCTCCCTC
>CAYWIQ010000023.1:0-14268 GCA_964458405.1 uncultured Chromatiaceae bacterium | reverse complement strand
GCTGGTTTTACAGTGACTCCCACAACGATCTGCCGTTGCTGGAGATGGTGACCCATCCGGTGGCGGTTGACGCCGACGAAACCCTGCAACAACACGCCGAGATGAGGGGCTGGTCCATCATCAGCCTGCGATGACAACACCACGCCTATTGCTCATCGGTTTGTTCATGCTCGCTGTTGTCAGCTTGGTGGGCGCAATCTCGCTGGGCAGCGTCCATCTGGGATGGCGCGCCTTAGGTGCCGTTGCCCTCAACCACGGCTCGGCCCTGGATCGTACCTTGATACTGGACATCCGCCTGCCCCGGGTCATGGCGGGCTTTGCCGTGGGTGGTTTATTGGCACTGGCGGGGGCGCTGATGCAGGTGCTGTTGCGAAATCCCCTAGCCGATCCCTATATCCTGGGGGTTTCCGGGGGGGCGGCCGTCGCCGTGCTAACCGCCATGCTGATCGGGCTCAGCGGCATGGGCCTTACCGTCGCCGCCTTCGGCGGGGCCCTGCTCACCATGATGCTGGTCTTTGCCTTGTCCCGTGGCCGAGGGAGCTGGAACCCGACACGGCTACTGCTCACCGGCGTGGTAATCGCCTCGGGATGGGCGGCACTCATCGGTTTCATCCTGGCGGTCAGTCCGGAGACCGATCTCAAAAATATGCTGTTTTGGCTGATGGGCGATCTGAGCTTTGCCGGCAGCGGCATGCCGGCGATGGTGGTACTCATCATCGGTTTGGCTCTGTCGCTGACCATCGCCCGCGATCTGGACATTCTGGCCCGTGGCGAATTACAGGCCATGGCATTGGGCGTGGCCACCGGCACGGTGTCACTGGCTGTCTATATACTGGCCTCTTTCCTGACAGCCTCGGCGGTCACCTTGGCAGGCAGCGTCGGTTTCGTGGGTTTGATCGTCCCCCACCTGATCCGATTGTTGGGCGTCACCAATCATCGCCTGTTACTTCCCAGTTCGGTCTTGCTGGGGGGGAGTCTGGTGGTCACCGCCGATACCTTGGCCCGTACCGCCGTGGCACCGCAACAACTGCCGGTGGGCATTATCACGGCCCTGTTGGGTGTCCCCCTGTTCTTATATTTGCTCAACCGCAGTAGTCATTGATGGATACCCTCACCGCGCAACGCCTCACCGTCACCATCGCCGGCAAGCGGATATGTCATGATCTCGATTTGATCATCCGCAGTGGTGAACGCTGGGCCATCCTGGGGCCGAACGGCAGCGGTAAAACCACGCTAATTCATACCCTGGCGGGCCTGAGCCCGGCCCAAGGGGGAGAGATACACCTCAGGCACAGGCCTATCAGTGCCTGGCGTCCGCGGGAGCGGGCGACTATGCTGGGGACGCTGCTGCAACATTACGACGACCCCTTCCCCAGCACGGTACTGGAAACCGCACTCATCGGCCGACACCCTTTCCTCAAGCGTTGGCAATGGACGGATGAAAACGATATAGCGCAAGCACAAACGGCCTTGACCGCGATGGATCTAAGCGGGTTTGAAAACCGCACCATCGCCACCTTGTCGGGAGGGGAACGGCGACGGCTGGCCATCGCTACGTTACTCACCCAGAACCCCCAATTCATGTTATTGGACGAGCCAACCAACCATCTGGATCTTATGCACCAGATTCAGACGCTGTCGTTATTAACCCGGCTTGTCACACAGCAGAACCGCGCGCTCGTTATGGTGTTGCATGACATCACCAGCGCGGTTCATTATTGCGATCATGCCTTATTGGTATTCGGCAACGGCGATACCCTGACTGGAACAGTCACAGCCGTTATCAATGAAGACAACCTGTCACGATTATACGGACACGCCATCCGCCGTCTCGTCACCCCGGAAGGTGACGTATGGGCGCCGGCATTCAGCAACAATTAGATAACACCTACTGGAAGGAATCCTTGTTGGCGGCCTTGGTCGCTGCCTCCTGCTTGGAATCGATGCCGCGTTTCAGCAGGTCGAGCAGGCATTGATCCAGGGTCTGCATCCCGACATTCTGACCGGTCTGGATAGCGGAATACATCTGTGGCACTTTCGCCTCACGAATCAGGTTACGGATTGCCGGGGTGCCGATCATGATCTCATGGGCGGCGACACGACCACCACCGGTCTTTTTCAACAAGGTCTGGGAAATCACCGCGCGTAATGACTCCGACAACATGGAGCGCACCATTTCCTTCTCGGCGGCGGGGAACACGTCGATGATACGGTCTATGGTCTTGGCGGCGGAACTGGTATGTAAGGTACCAAACACCAAGTGGCCGGTTTCGGCCGCGGTGAGCGCCAAACGGATGGTCTCCGGGTCGCGCATTTCGCCCACCAGAATGATATCCGGGTCTTCACGCAAGGCGGAACGCAGCGATTCGTTGAAGCCCAAGGTATCACGATGGACCTCGCGCTGGTTGACCAGGCACTTTTTACTGGTGTGCACAAATTCGATAGGGTCCTCAATGGTAAGGATATGGCCGAACTCGGTGTTGTTCTTGTAATCGATCATGCCGGCTAGAGTAGTCGACTTACCCGAACCGGTCGGTCCCGTCACCAGCACCAGACCGCGGGGATTGTCGGCAATGTCTTTGAAAACCATGGGGGCACCCAGTTCTTCCAAGGACAATATATTGGATGGAATGGTACGAAAGACGCCGCCCACGCCGCGGTTGTGATTGAACACATTGACACGGAAACGCGCCAGGCCAGGTATCTCGAAGGAAAAATCCGTTTCCAGGAATTCCTCGAAATCCTTGCGCTGCTTGTCGTTCATGATGTCGTATATCATTGAGTGCACCGCCTTGTTATCCAAGGGAGGCACATTGACGCGGCGCACGTCGCCATCGATGCGGATCATGGGCGGTAAGCCCGCCGACAAATGAAGGTCGGAGGCGGCATTCTTCACACTAAACGCGAGTAATTCGGCTATATCCATTAGCTATCTCTCTCACTCTGGTTACGCGACACGGGGGTTGACTGGCAACGCCATCTTGCACCATTAGCGGCAAGGGGCGCGAGTTCTTGATACTATTGCGCTAAGGGATTGATCTCGCGGCTTGGCCGCCCGGTTCTACTGCTTCCAAACACCATGAGCGCTTCAACGTCAAACGGAAATCTCGACGCAGAATATATACGTTCCCATCTTGCGGCGGTTCGTGCACGGATTTCAGCGGCCGAACAACGCTACAATCGGCATCCCGGTTCTGTAGCCCTGCTGGCCGTCAGCAAGGCCCAACCCGCCGCTGCCATCGCCGCCGCCTATCAGGCTGGCCAACGGGATTTCGGTGAGAGTTACCTGCAAGAAGCCTTGGTCAAACAAAATGATTGCAACCCATCGGAGTTGATCTGGCATTTCATCGGCGCGTTGCAATCCAACAAGACCCGCCAGGTCGCTCGGCATTTCACCTGGGTCCACAGCGTCGATCGTCTGAAGATCGCGTTACGACTTAATGAGCAACGCCCTGCCACGCTGCCGCCCCTGGAGATCTGCCTGCAGGTCAATATAGGCGCGGAACCACAAAAGGCGGGAATAGACCCGTCACAACTGCCGACACTGGTCGCCCAGTTGCAATCCTTATCCAAACTCAGGCTACGTGGCCTGATGGCCTTGCCACCGCCCAGCGAAAACTTGGGCGAACAGCGGCATTATTTCCGACAGATGAAAACCGCCTTCGACGCCCTGCGCGCTCAAGGCTACCCCCTGGACACCCTTTCCATGGGGATGTCTACGGATCTGGAGGCCGCGATCGCCGAAGGTGCCACCTTAGTACGTATAGGGAGTGCCTTATTCGGCGATCGGCCCCCGCCGTCGGGCGGGTGAATAAGGCACAGCTTCCGCCTTGATACTATGGTAACCTTCAGGAAAAAATCGTGGCTCGCTCCAAGACAGTGTCATCCTTAATACTATGAAAGATCTCAACATTGCCTTTATTGGCGGCGGAAACATGGCCCACAGCCTGATCAGCGGCCTCATCGACGATGGCATGCCTGCCGATCGCCTTTGGGTCTCGGATCCCAACACCCCCGCGCTGCGCAACCTTCAGCAACGCTTTGCGGTCCATACCACCTCCGACAACCTGGAAGCGACACAGCACGGCCAAGTGGTCATCCTGGCGGTCAAACCGCAGCTGGCCAAGGCGGTCGCCCAGGGATTAGCACCTGCCCTACAAGCCACCCACCCGTTGGTAATCTCCATCGCTGCCGGGATCCGCGAGGCCGACCTGCGTCTATGGCTGGGCGACGGTACCGCCATTGTGCGCACCATGCCCAATACCCCGGCCCTGGTGCGCAGCGGCGCCACCGCCTTATTCGCCAACAGCAAGGTCAGCAAGGAACAAAGGGACAGTGCTGAATCCATCCTCCGTGCGGTGGGCATGACCCTGTGGGTGGAAGATGAGAATCTCATGGATGCGGTCACCGCGCTGTCGGGCAGCGGACCAGCGTATTTCTTCCTAGTCATGGAAGCACTGGAACAGGCTGGTGAAGAACTGGGTCTGCCCCGTGACACCGCCCGCCTGCTCACGCTACAGACTGCCTTCGGCGCCGCCAAAATGGCCTTGGAGAGCAGCGAGGAACCGGCGGAACTGCGCAGGAGGGTAACATCGCCCGGCGGCACCACCGAACGCGCCATCGAAGTCTTGCAAGGCAAACATATTGACACCGTCTTCAGCGAAGCGCTACAGGCCGCTCATCAACGTTCATTAGAATTAGCGCGGATCTTCGGGGGAAATGACACAAATGGGTAACCAGTATTTCGCCGCCTCCTCCGTCTTTCTCATTCAAACGCTGTTCGGCCTTTATATTCTGGCAGTGATGCTGCGTTTGATGCTGCAGTGGGTTCGGGCCGACTTTTATAATCCCATTTCGCAATTTATAGTCAAAATCACCAATCCGCCGCTCAAACCCCTGCGCCGCATCATACCGGGCTGGGGCGGCATCGACCTTGCCTCGGTGCTGTTGCTCATCGCACTGCAGATGTTGGAGCTGTTTCTGGTCGACCTGGCTGTGAGCCGTTCAAGCCCCATCAGCGGGCTGTTAATCCAATCCGTCGCCGAATTGCTGAACCTGGTTATCAACATCTTTATCGGCGCCATCCTCATTCAAGTCATTCTCAGCTGGGTCGCACCGGGCAGTTACAACCCCGTCATCGGTCTGGTGCACAGGATCGCCGAACCCTTGCTGGCGCCTGCCCGTCGCCTCATCCCCACCATGTCCGGTATCGATTTTTCCCCTCTGGTCGCCTTAATCGTGCTGCAATTGCTGAAAATCCTGGTGGTGGCGCCCATTGCCAATCTTTCCATTGGCTTGGGGTAACCCTTGGCCGGGTCCTGGTATCGATGGGACGGGGACGACCTGATACTCCGCCTCCGCATCCAGCCCCGGGCGGCGCGGGATGAAATCACCGCCCCGGTTGGAGACGCCTTAAAAATCCGAATCACCGCCCCGCCGGTGGACGGCAAGGCCAATGAGCACCTGCGTGCATTTCTAGGGGAACAATGCGGTGTACCAAAATCACAAATCACTGTAATATCAGGCGATACCGGCCGGGATAAACGCGTCAGAATCACCAATCCGCGCAGGCTCCTGGCGGGGATGGCCCCCCGAGATTGAGTATCCAACCCTATCCGCAGACCATACCCACCCCGGTAAGTGCAAACCCGATCACAGCCTGCAACGCCACCCGCGGTTATGCTCCATTTCTAATCAAGGGGATATCGCTTAAGGCCGTTATCTACTGAGTGTCTTATATATATTTGATCACCCACTAAAGCCAATATGAAAACGACCGATAATGCCTTAGGGATTCATAATCCATGGTGGACTCTTGGAGAAGGCATCAATGCTCGCACGGGCTGATAACAAAGCGGACAATCAGGACCGCTTTAAGGAACAGATGCGTGCCTATGACCGCTGGAAAGTGGATATAGCGCACGCTGTCAATGAATACAAGCAATGGTTGGAAGACCATCGCATGGGAACACCCGAGGTCGAACTTCGCCTCCACGAGACGCTGGAAGGCTTGAAGAGCGACCGCTTGGTCATCGCCTTTGTCGCTGAATTCTCCCGCGGCAAGACTGAATTGATCAATGCGATCTTCTTCTCCGACTATCAACGCCGGTTGTTGCCCTCGGAGGCGGGACGGACCACCATGTGCCCCACCGAGCTGTTTTACGACCATCAAAACGATGAGGCATACATCCGCTTGTTGCCCATCGAGACGCGCATGGAAGACCTCAGCATCACCGAGCTGAAACAAACCCCGGATCGCTGGACCACTATCCCGCTGGACGTCAACTCCCCCGACCAGATGGCGGAAGCCCTGCGTGAAGTGGTCAAAGTCAAGCGAGTCACCGTGGAGGCGGCCAAGCTGCTCGGCCTCTATGGCGATGAGCTCATCAACCCTGCCAAGGACGACGAAGAGCCTGAAACCCATATAGATGTCCCGATGTGGCGTCACGCCTTGATCAGTTTTCCCCACCCCTTGTTACAGCAAGGCCTGGTGATTCTGGATACCCCTGGACTCAATGCGCTCGGCAGCGAACCGGAACTGACGCTGAGCATGCTGCCCAACGCTCACGCGGTGCTGTTCATTTTGGCGGCCGATACCGGCGTCACCCGCAGCGACATGGACATGTGGCAGTTCCACATCAAGACCTACCGCAAAAACGGCCACAAAGGATTAGTTGCGGCGTTGAACAAGATCGACACGCTTTGGGATGAAATGAAGACACCCGAAGATATCGAGAAGTCCGTCGGCAATCAATGCCAGGAAACGGCGAAAATTCTCGGCATTGAACCCAGCAGTGTTTTCCCAGTTTCCGCGCAGAAGGCGCTGGTTGGCAAGATTCGCCAGGATCAGGACTTGCTGGCGCGTAGCTGCATTCTCGATCTGGAGGGCTATCTCGCCGACAATATTTTGCCCGCCAAACAGGTCATCGTCCGCGACTCCGTTGTCGGCATCATAGATCAGTTGCTGAACGCCACCCGTCAAATGGTGAAACAACGCTTCGACAGCGCGCACAAACAATTGGAAGACCTGCGCTCATTGAGCGGCCGCAATTCGGACGTGATCACCAATTTAATGCGTAAGACACGGGAGCGCCAAGCCACATACAACAAGAATATGGAAAGTTTTCAGGCCAGCCGCCGCATACTCACCCAACACTCCAAATCCATGCTCGACGCGTTAAGCATTCAAGCTGTGGACGAATTGGTGGCTAAGACCCGCAAGGACATGGAAGGCAGTTGGACCACGGTGGGCATGAAGAAAGGCATGAAAACCTTCTTCGATGGCGCGCGCGATGCCATGCAGCACGTCGCCACCCAGGCCGAACAATCCCACAATACTATTCAAGCCATTTACCTAAAATTCAACGAAGAGCTGGGCTTACCCGTTGGCAAATCCAAGCCCTTTTCG
Organism: uncultured Chromatiaceae bacterium; assembly: GCA_964458405.1. Classification (GTDB taxonomy): domain Bacteria; phylum Pseudomonadota; class Gammaproteobacteria; order DRLM01; family DRLM01; genus JARRQJ01. The sequence goes on along the minus strand of CAYWIQ010000023.1, from coordinate 6,860 downwards.
CTACAGAAATTCCGCATGGAGCTGGAACGTCTCTATGAAGAAGCCGAGACATTCCGCAACAGCCCCATTACAACCATGACCGAGCAACACTTCGTCGTAAAGAAGTTCTTCATTTCGTTGGTGAGCCACGTACGCCACCTGTTCGCCAAAGCGAACAAAGAGGCCGACGCGTGGTTCAAAGGCATTCTGATCCCGCTGGTCAAACAAGTCAGTGAGAACAAACAATTGCTGGACCAACACCTGGAGACTTTGTGCAAAATCAATGAATCCCGTGATTCCCTTGACACCAAGATACGCGAGCTTGAAAAACGCTGCGCCCTTTTGGAGCGGGAGGACGAGATATTGCGCAACATTCAAGATCGCATCCATGTGCCTATCCCAGCCGAAGCGTCAACCTCGGCAGGTGGGGACGCGGCGCTCTCCCGGGCAGCCAGCTGACCGCCGCCGCTCTTTCTCTCAATCACACATATTGATAGTCGTGCATGAGATGTAGAACAGCGGCGATTACGTAGCGGGATTAGACTTCATAGTCGTATATCAAAGTCAACGGCGCATGATCGGAGAAACGCCGTTCTTTATATATGGCAGCGTTCTTGACGACCTTTGCAAGCCGCGGATTGATAAGCTGATAATCGATGCGCCAGCCGACGTTTTTTTCCCAGGCACGACCTCTATTTGACCACCAGGTGTATTGTTCCGGATCGGGATTGACCTCACGAAACGCATCTACCCATCCCACCTGATCCAGCACGGTATCCATCCACCCCCGTTCCTCTGGGAGGAAGCCGGAATTTTTCTGGTTGCTGCGCCAATTTTTCAGATCAATATTCTTATGCGCGATGTTCCAGTCACCGCAGATTACATAGTCGCGACGGCTGCGGCGAAGCTTTTTCAGGACCGGCAAAAACCGCTCCATAAAATCGAACTTCACCGCTTGACGTTCGGGACCGCTTGTCCCCGACGGCAGGTACAGTGAAATCACACTCAAGGAGGCAAAATCCACCTGCAAAAAACGACCCTCGGCATCTATGTCCGACCAACCCAGACCCATTTGCACCCGCCGTGGTTTCTGCTTGCAATATACCGCAACTCCACTGTAACCCTTCTTCTCTGCGTCATGATAGTAACTGTAATAGTTACGCGGCCTAAAGACATCGGCGGACAATTGGTGTTCCTGGGCCTTGGTCTCCTGCACACACACCACGTCCGGCCGCTGACCCCGCATCCATTCGAAGAAACCCTTGCCGGCGGCGGACCGGATCCCATTGGCGTTAAAGGAAATGATCTTCATAAATCCAGCCATTGCATATAAAACGTGGCAGTGTATCAAAACTTAACGCTTTTGGCGTTTGCAGCACCATTCGGAAGCGCTACAATATTCCTATGCATGAGTACCAACGAGAATTCATCGAATTTGCAATACATAATGATGTTCTGCGCTTCGGAGAATTCACGCTCAAATCGGGGCGTACCAGCCCATATTTCTTCAACAGCGGCCTGTTTAACAGCGGCGCCAGCATCGCCCGCCTGGGCCGTTATTATGCCGAAACCATCATGCGCGCCAACCTTGGTTTCGACATCCTGTTCGGGCCGGCATACAAGGGCATACCGCTGGCAGTCGCCACGGCAGTGGCCATGGCGGAACATCACAATCGTGACGTTCCGTATGCCTTCAACCGCAAAGAAACCAAGGACCATGGTGAAGGCGGCGCTATCGTGGGCACCGCTTTGAATGGCCGGGTGTTGATTATCGACGACGTCATTTCCGCAGGCACCTCTGTCGCCGAATCGATACGAATGATTCACGCCGCCGGCGCCACACCGGCGGGGGTAGTGGTAGCGCTGGACCGCCAGGAACGCAGCCAAGGTCCACTGTCCGCCATCCAAGAGGTTGAGCAGCGCCACGGCATACCAGTACTGTCCATCATCTCACTTGATCAAATCCTGGCATGTATTTCCGAAATGGGCGCCATTAAGGATTTTGTGGCGAGCATTCATGCCTACCGGGAGCAATATGGAATCTAGCCTATTAATTAATGGGCGATCAGACTGATACCGACCAACACAGTAATCACCTCGTAGGTCACCTTTATCCAGCGGTTTCCTTTGGCAATCGCCAGATGGGCGCCGGCGTAACCGCCCAATAGCGACCCCAGCAGCAGGGCCGGCAACCAGTCCCAACGAATATTACCCAACACCCCCAGGGTCAGCGCTCCACTACCGTTCCAAAACACCCCCACGAGCACCAAGGTATAAGCCACCGCCCGCCGGTAGTCCAAACCAAACCACAACACCAGCCACAACGTCACAAACAGCCCTGTTCCGGAAGTCAGTGAACCATTCAAAACACCAATACCAAACAAGCCGGCACCACCCAAGGCAAATCCCAGCCGATTTCGATGTCGAGGCGTATGCACCAGCCCCAGCGCGGGACGTCGCCAGGAATAGATCCCTAAGCTAATCGTCAGGAAACCAAGGGCAATTCGCGCTACTTGGTCGGGAACATGTAAAATTATACTGGCGCCCACGACCACACCGGGGATACCGCACACCAAAATGAATGCGGCGAAACGCCGCTCCAGGGCACGCTCGCTTAAGTGTCTTGCGGTCGCGCCGATACCTAATGCGACGCTGGCAACTTTGTGCGTCGCCAAGGCAATACTGAACGGCAGCCCCAGGAAGATCAGCGCCGGCAGTTGAATCAAACCCGCTCCCCCTCCGGCAAAGGCAGAAAACAAATTCGCCACCAAGGAGATGGCAAAGAGGATTAATTGGTTAGTCCAATCCAAGCTCGAATGCGCCCCGCTATACTATTTGAGGCCACTATCCCTCATCATGAGCATTGGCGCAAACGCATTACCACAGGAGTCTCGATAGCAGTGAACAGTCGTTTCTTCATTTCGGCAACGATATTCTCCCTCTACGTTGCGTTGTCATGCCTTGCGGCCCCGGTAAACGCCAAGACCTATCGCTGGGTCGATGATCAAGGCCAAGTCCATTACGGTGACCAAATTCCCTCCAATGACATAGACCGGGCCTATTCGGTCATGAACAAAGAGGGCGTTAGGGTCGACAACGTCAAAAAAGCCAAGACCAAGGAGCAGCTCAAGGAAGAGGCACAACTCAAAAAGCAACAGGAAGCAAAAGACAAATTGGCCCAAGAACAGCAGAAGTACGATCAAATACTATTGGACACTTACACGAAGGTCAGCGACCTCGAGGAGACGCGCGACCGCTATATTTCAACATTAGAGGGGCTGATTAAGGTCTCTCAACACAAGCTCGCGGGACTAAACGATAAACTTGATAAACTCAATAAGAACGCCGCAAATCTGGAGCGGGACGGCAAGACGATCCCCGAGGAGATGCACAAAGATATTGCAAATATTCAAACCCAAATCGAACGGGAAAACAACTTCATCACAGGGCAACGCAGCCAGCAAAAAGAGCTTCGAGATAAATTCGCCGCCGACATCAAGCGTTTTAAGGAACTCAAGGCGGCGGATAATGAAGAACAAGGCAACGGCACCGCCCAGCCCACCATTACCCGTTGATCAAGGTCCCTACGCCCTCATCCGTAAATAATTCCAACAAAACCGCGTGTTCCACGCGACCGTCAACAATATGCACCGCTTTGACGCCGGCCTGCACCGCATCCAGGGCACAACGAATTTTGGGTAACATTCCGCCATAGATGGTACCGTCGGCAATCAAGGCATCCACCTCAGCGGCACTAAGACCTGACAACACTTTATCGCTCTTATCCAAAACCCCTGCGGTATTGGTTAACAGCATCAGTTTTTCAGCGCGCAGAACTTCAGCCATCTTTCCCGCAACCAAATCGGCATTGATATTATATGAGCAGCCGTCTTCACCCACACCGATAGGCGCAACCACCGGGATAAAATTACCATGCACCAGCATATCGACCACGCCGGGATCGATACTGGCCACTTGCCCTACATGCCCCATATCGATAATCTCCGGCACCTTGAGCTCCGGTGCATTGCGGGTCAATGTTAGCTTTTGGGCACGAATGAGGTCACCATCCTTGCCGGTAAGACCCACCGCCCTGCCGCCATGACGGTTGATCAGATTGACGATATCCTTGTTCACCAAACCGCCCAACACCATCTCAACGACATCCATGGTTTCGCTGTCGGTGACCCGCATGCCTTGCACGAATTCGGTTTGCTTGCCGATCTTGTCCAATAATTGGCCGATCTGCGGCCCGCCGCCATGCACGACCACAGGATTGATGCCTACCAACTTCATCAGCACTACATCCCGGGCGAAACCGCTTTTCAGCGTTTCGTCGACCATGGCATTACCACCGTATTTAATAACCACCGTCTTTCCGGTGAAACGGCGGATGTAAGGCAAGGCCTCGGCCAAAACCCGGGCCACATTCATCGCGGAACTAGCGGTCAGCGTCATAACTGAAAACCTTTTCACCCAAAAAAAATCGCGGCACGTGAGAACGAAGGCTCAAAACGGCACAGCCACTTTTGAATCCACCTTACGCAGCAGCCCCCGGAACTCTTCCATAATACGTTTTAAAGCGATCTCCGTATTGGCCTCGAAGCGCAGAATCAGCGAAGGCGTGGTATTGGAAGCCCGCACCAAACCCCAACCATCCTCGAAATCCGCGCGTAATCCATCAATGGTCGTCAATACCGCACCTTTAAGATCAGCGATCTCCAACAAGCGCGCCATAAAAACACCTTGTTGGCCCTCGACCAGGTCCACCCGCAATTCCGGCGTACTCACCGCGTCGGGCAAGGCGTTAAAGACCGCCGCAACGCTCTGTCGACTAGCCGCGAGAATTTCCAGAAGTCGTGCGGCTGTATACATCGCATCATCAAAACCGAACCAACGCTCCTTGAAGAATATGTGACCGCTCATCTCTCCCGCCAACAACGCACCGGTCTCTTTCATTTTGCGTTTAATCAGGGAGTGGCCGGTCTTCCACATCAACGGTTGCCCGCCATTCTGAGTAATGTACTTGGCAAGGTGGCGGCTGCACTTGACGTCGAATATCACGGTGGCACCGGGATTCCGCGTTAGAACATCCTTAGCATACAGCATCATTTGTCGATCAGGCCAAATCACCTTGCCATTAGCGTCCACCAGCGCGAGCCGATCACCATCCCCGTCAAATGCCAGACCGAGATCGGCCCGGTGTTTTGCCACCGCGGCGATCAAATCCCGCAAATTCTCCAACTGGCTGGGGTCAGGATGGTGATTCGGAAAGTTGCCATCAACCTCGCAATAGAGTTCGATCAACTCGCAGCCCAGGGTACGCAGCAATTGCGGGGCAACGGCGCCGGCAACGCCATTTCCACAATCGATTACAACTTTTAATGGCCGCTCCATATGCACGTCTGCAGTGATGGTCGCAACATAATCGGCAACCACGTCTTGCTTACGCAAACTGCCTGAGCCGCTGGTAAAATCATTGGTTTCAATACGACGCCGTAGCATTTGGATGTCTCTTTCCGCCAGCGTCTCTCCCTTCAATACCATTTTCAGACCATTATAGTCAGCGGGATTATGGCTACCCGTCACCATCACACCGGAACCTGTGTTCAAATAATGAGTGGCGAAATACACCAGAGGCGTGGGCACCTGGCCGATGTCGATAACATCCCGCCCGGCTTCGCGCAGACCTTCACACAGCGCGTTGGCAAACGCCTCGCCCGACAAGCGTCCGTCCCTCCCGACTATGATGGTCTGCTGGCCGCGAGCGAAGGCCTCGCTACCGATCGCCAGCCCAATTTTATGGACGATCTCTTCCGTCAAGGTCTTACCAACCACCCCGCGTATGTCATAGGCCCTGAATATCGACGTAGGCAACACCACTGCTCCCCCTCCCTCGTATACCCGTTCTACTGCTTGCCGCTTAGGTTCTACGACTCCTTGCCCCGACGCAACCGGCGTCGTAGCAGTCGCCACCTCCGTCGACTCCTGATATAAAGACTCTTTTCCCGTACTCGCCAAGGTCTCCAAGACTTCGGCGACCCCACGAAAATCCCGTAGCCGGAAAGGATAACCAGACTGATAAGCCTGTCCTGATTGGATATCCCGCATGACCTCCAATACAGTTTCAAAATCCGCCCCAATCACCTTACTCAAGATTCGGTGAAATAAATACGCTACTACCGTAAGCAAGAATAAAACCCCGGCGAACACTACGAACAGCCAGCCACTCCACCCGGCGAACATGCTGCGTTCCGCAGGGGCAGGCCAATAGGTTACTTTCCAGCGCGTCCCTATTACCGGCACTGTGTATCCCGGACCTGAACCCATCAGCGCGGCATCACCACGACTCGCCAACATCACCCCGGCCTGTTGTCCATTAACAAACTGCCGCACCTCGACAAAGCCAAACGGGGTCTTAGCCTCGTTCAACGCATGCTGTACGAACTTGCCTCCATAACTCACTAACAGTTCGCCGGCCACCGTACCATCATCTGAACGCACCGGCCTCACTATATCCACATGAGCCATTTCCATGCCGAAAAAATGCGCCTCAATGGGTGGCGGCTTGCCCGTGACTTCACCGGCTTTCAGCATCTCCAGGTCGGCAAACCCCAGTTTCGGAAAAACCCCACCCACCATGTCGTCAACCTTACCGGGCAACACCAAGCGCACGCGCACCAAGTCAGGAAACCGCTGGGCTATGCGAGCCTCCTCAGTCGCGATGCGCTTGGGGTCCTTGCTGACGAGGGCCTGCACCACTTGGGGATTCAAGGTGATCCATTCCACCCTGGCAATAGATTGCTGGACAACACCGACTAGGCTATAGGCAAGTTCACCTGCAAGGGTCTTGGCGCGTTCCTGGAAATAGCGGCCGGCGG
>CAYWIQ010000022.1:0-14434 GCA_964458405.1 uncultured Chromatiaceae bacterium | reverse complement strand
ATTAGAGGAAACGCTCTTTTAAAAATAAAACCCCCCGGCGTCATCCATGACGATGCCGGGGGGTCGGGGTCTGGTGGTAGGAGGGGCCAACCACCTTAAGTGGGATTCTAAAGGTATTTTATATAAAGTCAAGACAATATAAGGGGAATATTATGGACTATCATGCTAAAACCTGCGGCGGTTGCATCCACGCAGTCGTCGCACAAATCGAAGACCCCAACGCCCGGTTGGCCAAAGCTTTCAGCGCCCGGCCGGACATGTTTAATTGCCGTCGCGAACCCCCGGTCCCGGTGCCCGTTCCCATGCCGGGCGGAATGGCCATTAACACCATGTATCCCCTTGTGTCGGCGGACACGCCCGCGTGCAGCCACCACCAAACCCCTGCCAATTAATCGTCGCCGGGCCATACGCCCGGCGCCTTCCCTTTTTCTACTGTCAAGCCTACACTGTTTCTAGTGGGTGGCCTACTGTATTTCTACTATTGGGCCTACTCTTTTTCTACTGTTTTCTACACTACCGAGGGATTTATGTCACCCAAAGCACTTCCCAGCGACCAAGAACGCATAATTGACGCCGAATCGGACGACATAAGCGAATTGTCGGACGATCAGGAAAACGACTTATCGAGTATTTTTGCTGCATTCGGGACCGATATTGATGATGTATCTTATATGATGAAAGTCTATCGCATTATTCCCGACACAGCCGACATGCCTTGGTTGTTTAATTGTGTCCCGTCAGAACTACCCATTGACAACAAATTGCGAGATAAGTATGGCGGCGGCCGTTTTGAGGTGCGCGTATATCGCAAAGTGCAGGGCCGCTTCAAGCTATTTAAAAAGCCGGTGATGTTGATTGAGGCGCCCCTCAATTCCGAAAACGACGCGGCGCCGACCAGTGATCTAGCAACGCTGCTGCGCGAAGTGCGTGAACAAAACCGGGAAATGTTTAATCAACTGTCTGGCGTCATCAAGCAAGGCGCGGGCGTGCCCAATATGACAACCGATCCCTTTAGCATGATGCGTGATTTAATGGGCATTATGCGCGATATGATGCCGCAAACGGCGCCCGGTGGAGGCGGCAATATAAAAGACATGGTGGAAACATTGGCGGCCCTTAAAGAGCTGGTACCCGAGTCAAAGAGTGGCGAAACCAATTGGATGGACCTGGCCGGTAAACTGCTGGAATCGCCTAATCTAGTGGGCTTGCTGGAAGGTGCCGTGCAAGGCGCCAAGGCGCGGTTACCGACGCCGGGAACCGCCGCACCCACACAAGGTCAGGTGGCGCCCGGTATTCAGGCGGCGCCCCCTAAAACCGCCGAACAGGAACAAGCCGAAATGCTCAATTTAATAATTAATCAATTCATGTCCGAAGTGATCGAAATGGCGCGTACGTCCGAAGACCCCGGATTCGCCGCCGAAGCGGTCATGCGCAAGGCCAAGCGTTATCACATTCCGCCGGAACAAGTGCAAGCCTTTCTGTTACAACCGGATTCGCTGGACAAACTGGCGGCAAATGCGCCAGACGTGAATAAATATCGGCCCTGGTTTGAAATGGTCCAGGCAGAGATAAAGGATATGATAGAAAAAAACGAGTTACCTTGACAGGGTTATAAAAACGCGCTATTGATGCCGGTGTAATGGACTACCGTGGCGCGCCAAATTCCGCATTGATGGGGATTCCCGCAGGGACAGCGGGAACGCGGCGCACATTGCAGTTAATGAATATCTTTATTTTGAACGGTAAAGTATCGCCGTTTATACATAAGGAAGCGCAACGCATCGCGTCCTATTTTCCGTCCCGAGACTGGATCGGAATTTGTAAGGCATTACAGCAGTATGTAAAAGATAATGTGCGCTATGTGCCCGATGTGTTGGGCGTGGAGACATTGCAGCAAGCCGAATACACGTTGGCCATGCGTGCCGGGGATTGTGACGACCAAAGCATTTTGCTGGCGTCGTTATATGAAACCATTGGCCAGCCTACGCAGCTTGTTGCAATAGGCTTTAAGCATAATCAATATTCACACGTATTTGTGGAAGTGCAGCCGGGCGCAGCTGGTCCCTGGTACGGCGCCGAAACGATTATAGACAAACCATTTGGATGGACACCCCCCGGCGTTGTGTCTACACTCAAACTACGCAACACTGCATAAAGGGATTTATATGTCGGTTCGCCCATTGGTTTTCGATCCCCGTTCGTTCGGTAACCATACCGTCGCCCCCATGGGGTTTTCGGGTTTTGCCGGATTGCCATATCCATCTAATCCAAACATCATAGGGGTGCAAACAAGCCCCGTTAGTTACCACAAAACAATCGGCACCGACACTGCAAGCTTGACGCGATTATGGAATACATTAAGCGAAAGCGCTCAACAACAATTTTTAGATTATCGCAACGGTAAGGCATTGCCGGATTTGCCGGGTTATCGCGCACGATCTATGCTTGCATTGACGGCAGGGGGTCGCATTTATAATGGTTCTCCCAACATGGCGCAAGGAATGGGTGTTATTTTTCAAATAACAAGCGATGCTCACCCCGGAGATTTTGGACAAATAGGGCCGTACTTTTCAAAAATAGATATTGCCAAGACGATCAAAAGCAATGTAGATAAACCCGGTTTTTGGACAACATTAAGCGGGAGCGGCTTTCTTAATAATCTTCATGACAAATTGCGGAGTTTGATTAAGGCTGCCATTAAACCGGCGGTATATGTTGCCACGTTTCCGTTGCCACTCATCCCCGCTACTAAAAAAGTAGCCGACAAAATTAATACCACTATCGTCAATAATCCATTAACGACGGCGGCCGTATTAGCCACGGCGGCCGGTGTAACGGCGGCAACAGCACCCACGGCAGCCACCACGGCCACGGCGCCCACGACGACCGCCCCAGCGGTTGCCGCGACCGATGCCGCGACCCCGGCAGCGGCTACGACGGCAGCCACGACCGCAGCCACGACGACCGCGCCGACTGCTACGACGGTGACCGGCGCCGGATTGTCAACCGCCGCGCCGTCATTGTTGAAGCAGGGCGGCCAATTGCTGAATACCGGCTTATCGACCGTCACGCCATTGCTGCCCCTGGTCACCGGCACCCCCGGCGGGGGCGGCAGTGTGGTGACGCCCGGCGACATGCCAGGCGGTGCGCCGCCACCGGCCGCGCCGTCCCCTTTATCCAAGCTGGCTTTTCCGGCTATTATTGCCGGAACTATCGGCTTGCTGTTGTTCAACTCATAAGGACATTGAATTATGAAAGCATGGAGCGATAACCCAAACTATTACGACAGCGAAGCGGCCTATATGCCCATGGGCAGCTTGGGTGCCGATACCACGACAGCCAGCACCACGCCGTCATGGTGGCAAAATCTTATCACCAATGCATCGCAAGCCTATGCAACGGTGAAGAACGCCCAAACAGCCGCCAAAACCACGGCCGCGCCCGCACAACCCGCGCCTGTCACGTCCGGCCCGTCGTCACAGCAAATTTTGCTGTACACGGGCCTTGGTGTGGGCGCGTTGTTTTTAGTGTCGATGATGCTCAAAAAGCGCCGGTAATGAACATCGACTATAAAACGGTGTTGGCCGTTGGCGGCGTCGTGTTGGTGTTCGCATACCTGGCACGGCGTCAAGCGTTGCAAGCCGCGTCCACTGTGGCAAGCGCCGTTAATCCGGTGTCGGATCAAAACGTATTTTACAAAAGTGCGAACGCGTTAACGCAGTCCATTACCGGCGGCGATTCTTATGTTACCGACATATTCGGCGCCAACAGCTACAACCCCAACACCCCGGCGGGACAATGAGCGGCCGTACGTTCGACAATGATACCGGCGCCGAAGTGAATGCCGCGCCGCATCCGAACAAACCGCCCGGCGATTTGGGAGACTTGCCGCCGATCCCTAATTGGCTGAATTGGGGGCTGGTGATCGTGTTCACGTATCACGTATTTAAAGGGTTTTTCAAAGGGGAGCGATGATGAAAACTTGGCGTGTCAAGGGAAAAGGAACCAGCGGCGCTCCCTTTGTCGTAACGATAAAAGCCAAAGATTACCGGGAAGTCTCACGAAAGGTATATGACCGTTACGGCCGCAAGCCGGGGGTGATCGTGGATTCCATTGTATTGCAAGAAGATGCGCCAAAAAATAATCCGCGTTTTATGACGCCCCGGTTGCAACAACGTTTTAATATTGATGATTGGACCGCCAAAAAAATCGGCGAATTGAATAATGAGATTCGCCGCCTTGTTAAAAATGGGCGAACGGTTGCGGAAGCAAAGCGCAAGGTTAAAAGTGAAAGCGTGGCCGGACCTAAAATATGGAAGGCGGTCGATTTTTTATTGAAAGAATATCCGCCGGTTGAACGGAATCCCCGCAAGAAAACCGCCAAGCGCAAATCGCGTTCGCACTACAAACACGAAGATATACGCCCGGCGTCGGCCATGGCGAAAGGTTCGATACGCACGATAAAACGCGGCAAAAAACGGGTCCGGATCGGTTGCCCAAAAGGGCCGGGACACTACAACAAGAAAACCGGCCGTTGTCGCGTCGGGACGCGGGCCGTTTCAATCTTGATACCGAACCCCAAGGAAAAACGCTTTGTCATTTTTCAGATGCGCCGCCATCGTGTCGCCGGTCATTTGCGCGACGTGTTCTATTATTGGAACGGTGAAGCGTTCGTCCGAAACTATAAAGATGCCGAACGCTTTTATAAGGAAAATGCTATCGCCATAGTCAAGGCCACCCATCGCGCTTACCCACATCTGACCTTGGGGGTGTCCGATGGCAAAGCGTAGGTATGCCGTCGGACCCAATGGCCGCTTGAAGCGGGCGGAACGGTTGTTCAAGAATTTCAACGGGCGCCCACCGCGCCACCTTGACACGGTGCGCCTTCCAGCCTATAAACAACTTGTACGGATTGGCCCATGTGTGGCCATTGCATATCACGCCGACGACGGCAAGGATTATATTCACAAATTTAAACGAAGTGCGCGGCCATTGTTGGCCGTCAGTGACGACGGCAAACACTTGGTTTTAATCGGTGGCCGTTATCACTTCACGGGAAGGGGCATTGTAGATCGTTAGTAAAAAGCTCACTGGGAGCCGTCATCGGATCGACGTTAAATTGTAAAGGAGTATATCACCATGTCCGCAGGTCACGTTCTATTGTTAGGTGCAACCAATCCGAAGCGCAAGCGCCGCAGCTCTACGCGCAAGCGCCGTTCGTCCGCCCGCCGCGCCCGCGTCTCGCATATGCGCCGCAATCCGCGTTATAAGACCCGGCGCCGTTGGTCAACGAAAATGGAAGCCAACCCTCGCCATCGGCGCCGTCATCACGCCCGCCGCATGCATCGCAACCCACGCCGTCGGCACAGCTCGGGCGGCCGGGGAATTAAAGGCTTCGTCAATCACACTGTATTACCCGCCTTTGTAGGCGCTGGCGGCGCGTTGTTGCTTGACGTAACGCTGGGATTGATTCCGATGCCCGCCGCGCTACAAGGTAAATGGATTAAGCCCATTGTCGGCATTGCTGGTGCGGGCGCCTTGGGGCTTGCCGCCGCCAAGGTAGCGGGCAAGCACAACGGCCAGTTAGTCGCCCTCGGGGGCGTGCTGGTGGTAGCCTATAACCTGCTGAAATCCACGCTACAAACCGCCGCGCCAAGCGTGCCGGTGAGCGGCCTCGGCATGGAGCAAGTCGGCTGGGTTAATCCGGCGATGCCGGCGGGTACCATGGGAATGTATGTTGGTAATAGCCAACCGACCCAAGTGGTGCAGCCCATGAACAGCGGCGCCGCGCAGCCGATGGGGGAATACGTCGGATTCGGCTATTAAACACCCCCATTATGAAGTTGTACCCCGTCGGGATGGTCCCGGCGGGGCGTTTGCAAGGAAGCGGTTTTAATCGGCGAAACCCCTTTAAAACGTGCCCGAAAAAGGAGTTTTATTATGGACCCAAATACCGGCGGTGTACCGACTATTGCCCAGCTCGGGCAATATGATTTAACAATTCCCAATTGGGAAGCCATTACCCAAAGCTTGTACGACCGCGTGGCATATATCGCGGCCGGTCAAGCGCAATTGGCGTTCTTCAATACCCCCAACGGTTCGGGTGGCAAGACCCTGAGCGATACCAACCTGCAATTGGCCGGACAACTGCCCGCCAATAATCAACAGCTGATTCAGTCAATCGAACTGCGGTTTTGCTACACCACGCCAACGGTAGCAGCTGGCATGCCCGCCGCGTTCGGGGCGCAAGCCGTGGCCGTGCAGGTCAACGACACATACATTTTTTATCGTTCCGGTAATTTGCAATTGGTCATTGGTAACAAGAACTATCTGCAAGAAGCGCCCATGGGCAAGTTCCCGCCGAAAACCAATTTCCGTGTGGATGCGGCCGTTACCGATGCCACCACGGCGGGTGCGGCTTTCCAAACGCGCATCGCGGCGCCCTATATCGAAGGGCGGCCTTATCTGCTCAAGGCGGCGTTGCGGCTGGAACCCACGCAAGGTTTCGGCGTGACGTTGAACTGGCCGGAAGGCGTGCAAGCGATCAGCAATCCGGCGACCGTGCAATGCACGCTTGATGGTATTTTCTATCGCAAGTCCCAATAACTAATCATCGGTCTTACCGGCGGAATCGCCCAATCTGAAAGGGGCGCCCTGCGTAAAGGGCGCCCCGCCTTTAATTAAACAAGGGAGTGCAAACCATGTCGGTACCAACACAACAAGCCTTGGCGCAACTGGCGGCCACTCGTGGGTCGGTCAAGGCGCTAACCACGCAGGATTTTACCTATACCATGGTATTTCAGAGCGTGGCCAGTATCACGCAAGGCGCAACCGCTCAACTGTTGATCGACTCGGCAACGGATTTTTTAATTGTGTCGCGGTCGTTCGTGGCAATCGACGACGTTACACAATTGGCGGTGACCACGGCGCCGTTGGTGAACTTCAACGACAGTTCCAGTTCGTCCAATTTGTTCAATACGCCGACGCCCGCGCCTAATGTCTTCGGCAATGGTCAATTGCCGTCATTGCTTCCGATGCCCCGTTTGTTCGGCGCCAATGCGACCATTACCGGCACGCTAAACGCGCAAATAACGGCCAATGCCACGACGTATTATTTTAGTTTCATGGGCATTAAAATCTGGAAATAACCTATGGCCAGTCCCCACGCCAAAAGCTTTGTACAAATTCCGCCAGGTGTGCTACGTGAGAATTTCTTACGTAAAACGCCATGGGCTATTGGCTTTTTGCAAGCCGATCCCAGCGGACCCGAAACGGCATTGTCGCTAGTACAGAATACCCAACAAACCAGCCAGCAACTTGTCAACCAATATGTTCAAAACGGCGTTCAATTTAGTGAGTTTTCGTTTACCAATACATTCTATTTGAATGCCGATCCCAAGCGAACCTATTTAGCTATCCAAAACCAAACCGGCGCAGTCATGTACTTTAGTACGGTACAGCAAGGAACCTTTGCGCAAGGATTCCAAATACCGGCCGGGTTGACGTGGGAACCATGGCGGGCGCCGGTAAATCAAATATCGGTTTCGGGCACCGGGCAAGGTTTCGTGATTGCTGGGAGCGCCGTTTAAATGCCACCCTTTTTTGGAGCCGGTGGGGGATTGACATTTACTGATTTAAGTGGCGCCCCGGAATTGTTGTTGACGCATAATACGGGCTTTGGAGTCAATACCGGACCGCAATTGATAACGTCGGCAACCCTGGCCGGTGCCGGTGCAACCTATGCCAAAATAGAAACGGTTACTTCGGGAGGATCGGTAGGCGCCGGAAATTCATTATTCCTGTTAGCGGACTTCGCAACGGCCTTTGTCACTCAAATTAACCAAGCCTCAACGATAAGTGGCGTTCACGCATTCATATGGATCGAAATTCCGGCGGCCGATGGGAAATTTTATTGGGGGATTGATAACACGGGTTCTCCGGACGGGAATGCGACATTGGTTTTAAATCTATACGGCTACATAAGCCCATAATGGCTATTTAAAAAGGCGGTGCAAAATGTTTGTTTACCCCGGCGGATATGCGGTCCTCAATGCGCGAACGGCGCAAGCCGTCGGCGATGTGTTGATAACCGACGACGTTATTTTATGCGATGCCACTAAGGGGGCATTTGCGATCACGCTACCGGCGCCCGCCGTGGTGCATGCGGCACGACAGCAAACGCCGTTCTATATAAAGAAAATCGACGCAAGCGCAAACGCCGTCACGGTTACCGGCGCCATTGACGGCGCGGCAAGCAATGTATTGGCGGCGCAATATGATGCCATCGCAGTGTTTACCGATGGGAATGCGTATTACATTCTGGCGAACTTGAGCGCCGGGGGCGGCGGCGGTGGTGGTGCAAATGCAAGTCAAGATATTTTGCAAGTGGGTATAAATGCGAACATCCCTTGGGTGTCCGGCACTCCGGCAATAATTCCATTTAATGTTGTAGACGTGGATACGCAGGGAACCTACGACAATACTACATATAGATATACGCCTAATGTTGCGGGATATTATATGTTCAATCTCTCTGTATCAAATCTTAGCTCAGCGCCAGTAGCATATACCCTTTTTGCTTTTGTATATAAAAATGGCGCCTATATAACCAATCGCCGGGGCACCGACGCTAACTATTCAACAGCTTTAGCATATACTCAACAAGCCGTGCTGGCGGGCCAAATTGTACAGCTAAATGGGACTACTGATTATATAGAGTTCTTTGCCAACGTAAATACGGGAACACAAAACCTGCAACAAGTGGGAACATTCGCTTCTGGTGTGTTTTTGCACAGCTAAGATGAAAGCAAGTCAAACCATTTTGTTAATAGCGGCGGCCGTCATAGTCGGCGGGATTGGAGCGTGGAAAGTGACCAAAGGACTACGCAATAACAACCCTGGAAATATTCGCTATAACCCAGCGAACAATTGGCAGGGGCAAACAGGAAATGATGGGACCGGCTTTGCTGTTTTCGATTCGCCGCAAAACGGCATTCGCGCATTGGCCAAACTGCTAAAGAACTATCAAAACACATATGGCTTGCATAGCTTGCAGGAAATTATAAGCCGATGGGCGCCCCCAAGCGAAAACGACACGGCCGCCTATATTAGCAGTGTGTCTCAGCAAACCGGATTTTCTCCCATGGATACGATCAACTTAAACGATCCGGCTACGTTGACGGCCGTGGTAAAGGCGATCATTAAGCATGAAAACGGCGTTGACCCGTATACCGTGGCGGTGATCGACAACGGCGTGGGCATGGCTTAACATGGCTTCAGTCGTTGACACGCTGTTAAATGCCGCCGCACAGCAAGGTCTTAATGTCGTGGTCAAGACCCAATATGGGCCGGAAATGCAAGTGTATAATGCGGCCGCGCCGAGCGCCCCGCCGTCACCCTGGCTCAATTGGATAGGGCCGGTCGGAATTCAACTAAGGGATGCGAACGGCAAAGTGATTTATTCCAATGGCCATTGGCCTGAAACCAATCCCGGCGCTATTGCGCTATTGGTCGGAACACTGGTCGGCGCCGGGGCATTGGCGGCATGGGGACTGCGTAAAGGCTTGTAACCGGGTTTTAACCAGGTTTTAATAGTATGGACGCCTTAGGACTAACCAATATGGACACCCTTGTTATAATAGGCGCCCTGCTCGTCAATTTATTGACTATTATCGGCTATTCCAACAAGCATGAGCGGCGCTTGACCCGCATTGAAACCTTCGTTGAAATCCTGACTCAACGGGCCGGACTGCATACCCGCCGTGGCGAACGTGACGGTCCAGGGGGAAGTCAACATGGACCCGGTTAGCATCCTCGCCGCCCTGCTGCCAGCCGCCTCAGACGGCGTTAAAACCGTCTTCCAACACTTCTTCGGTGACGCCAAGCCCAAGTCGGTGGACGATCTGATTAAACTCAAGGACAGCGATACACAACGCCTAAACGCCCTGGCGCAACTGGACAAGCCAACGGGTCAAGTCCATACTTGGGTAAACGATGTGCGCTCCATGCAACGTCCCGTGGCCGTGGTGATCGTGTTAGGGGGATTTGTGGCACATCCCGACTCCCAATTATGGTCAAGCCTGGCGAGTTCGGCGTTTTTCTATTTGTTTGGGGACCGGGGGTATATGTATCTTAAGCAATCCAACAATAGGGGGTGACCATGAAAGTGCATTGCGGGCAAAAAGGCTGTGTAGTGGATATAGGGGAAGAAGGCACCAAAATGCCGGACCTGTGCCCAACCTGCGGCCATCCATTCATACGGGGAAAAGCAGTGTCGCTTGTTGGTGAAAATGGACCCGCCAAGCTTAAGCCGGTCACCGACGCCCAGCGACCCAGCGACTTGAAAGTTCCCGAATTACCCGAGCAGGTTGTTTAATTGGCCGACCTGACAAAACTGTTGTCATTAGGTTTTGTCGCGCCAATGTTGCTTAAGATCGCGGACGGCCGACAGCTTCACCCTTATCAGCGCACAGCGTTAAAGGTAGTGGGATGGTCAACCATCGCCGTGAATCTGCATAAAGTCATGACCGATTATTACGCGGGAAAATACAATGGCACAGCCTAATCGTGTCGTGACGCTGCAAACGATTTCCGATGAACAATTAACGCAGCTTTTTTTGTTATTGATTGAAAGCCGGGACATGGCTGAAGACGTTGACGAAGACGACCTGCGCGACCGGATCGACGATCAATTGGACGCGCTAGAATCTTATTATCCGTTTTTACAAAAGGTGGATGTTCCATGAGCATGCAACTTGAAGCCCGCAATATCGCCGACCACTTGAGCAACGCCATTGCCGAATTAGAATTGGCGCATAAGGACGCCCTGGAAGCCGAAGGCGACTTCGACGACGACGCGGCTACCCTTGGCGAAACCCTGGACATACTCACCGAAATGCGCGACGACCTGCGCGATGAACAAGGGCGCCCGGAATTGTCGGTTGTGGGCAATGAAGACTGACAAGGGGCTTGTCGTTGGGCTAGGGATGGCCTATGTCGTCTTTCAAATCATAACGGCTTTGACAGGCCACGGCGGAATGTAGTAAGCCCCATTCGCCGAATTCATCCGTCTAATACCTGCAGATTAGACGCCTAGAGTCCCCCTTCTTGACTCACTTCAAATATTAAACTATAACTGTGTTGTCGCATTGTTATGTCCAATAGCATGTCGGCACCCCTCCATAGGGATGCTGGTCTGGCCAGACTAGCATCCCTGTCCTAAATGGAGGGATCGGGGAAACGCAAAGCATGGGGGGGAATCCAATGGATGAAGTATTTTATCTAATCGTCGCGCTTCCGGAATATCTGGGGCAGCGGCAAAGTTACTTTGACGGTGAAGGAATGTCGGAAGACATTAGGCGAGCGCACTGGTTTATGACGCCAGAAGTGGCGGAGACAGTAGCGGCGAATTGTGGCATGACCGTAGACGTTCTTTCATACAACATCAGTCAACAAGAGCACATAAAACGAATAACGCCGTTAGCATTGGCGGGTCAGAATATTTAATCAATTAGTATTGAAGACTTCGGGGTTTTAGGTAGCAATCAGAAGGGGGCAAGGATGCGCGACGCAAACGCAGCGGCTTTGTGGGATATATCGACGCCGGACGGCGCCGACAGACGATTTAGGGAAGGGCAGTTTAATAAGCTGCCCGAAAAATTCAAAAAACCTGTTGCAACCAAATACCGCGAAAAATTCAATACCGGCGGAATATTCACCGCCAATCAATTTTTAATAGAGACGACCGAAGCTGTAAAAGGCATTGCCTGGCGAACGTCTGCGGGTGATGAGGAATTACGCTTGTGGGCGCAAGAACGTGCCCGAGAATTTTCAAAAATGAAGGCGAAAATAATAGACATAGAAAGGGCATATGACATACTGGCCGATGCATGTCTTCAACGATCCATCGACCCGCCCAAGATAGAAAGGGGCATTACCGTCGCGGGCGCAATAGCGCGAATGTGTGATGATCTATGGTGGCGCCGACAAGTCAGAAAAAAGCATGCGCGACGGGTTGAACAATCGGCGATTGAATTGGGGCTAGTTCACTCACGGGCCGGGCTATATGCAAGTGATGAAGCCGTCGGGCGGCGCCGCGAACAACGAAACCGCAATAGGCAGATGTTGGAAGCCATGTTGGCAATAAATGAGATGGGCCAAGAATATACGCTACAACAACTCGTGGATTTATCGACTACAAATCCGGTGATACGTCGTGGAGAATTAATGGTGCGCATGGCCGGGTTTGAGCAATGCGCATCGCGCAGCGGCCACGTCGGCGAGTTCTATACCATCACATGCCCATCACGGATGCATGCGCGACACAGCAAAACGGGCGAGATTAATGATGTGTTTGACAAGACGACGCCTAGTGAGGCTCAGACTTACTTATGCGGGCAGTGGGCGAAGGCGCGTGCCTCTCTTAAGCGGCAAGGAATAGCCGTTTATGGGTTTCGAGTTGCCGAGCCACATCATGACGGCACGCCACACTGGCATATGCTTTTATTCATGAAGCCGGAGGCGCGGGACGCGGTACGCGCTACGCTGCAACGGTACGCGCTCCAAGTCGATGGCGAAGAAAAGGGAGCCAAAAAGCATCGCTTTGAGGCGGTGGCGATTGACTCGGCCAAGGGCACGGCAACGGGATACATAGCAAAATACGTTGCAAAAAACATTGACTCGTTTGGAGTGGATCGGGTGGACGAAGATTTAACCGGGCGGCGCGATCCTCAAGAGTGCGCCGCCCGTGTTGATGCTTGGGCGTCTTGTTGGGGCATAAGGCAGTTTCAACAAATCGGTGGGCCGACGGTATCGGTTTGGCGTGAATTGCGCCGCCTTGATGAACTCCAGCCGGGAGAATTGGAAAATATACGGTATGCCGCGGACAAGGGGGATTGGGCCAGATATACAGAGTTACAGGGTGGCCCCACAGCGTCGCGCATGGCGGCGACTGTTAAGGCGGACTATGCAGACCGGGACAAGCCAGGCCGCTATGGCGAAACGATAAGGGCATTGGTGGGAATTCAAACCGCCAATATATTTTTAAGGACGCGCATTCATGAGTGGAGGATGAAATATGCCGGAGTTCAAAGAGGGTTGGTATTGGGTGTCAATTCAAATATTGACAATTTGGCGGGAACCATGCCCCGCGTTTTTGACTTGTCCAAATACCGACCCGACTATACGGGTGATAGCGGGGCCGATAGAGCCTCCACGGACCGAACGGCGGCAGGGGAAGGACCGAAGGAAGGGGAACCGGCGAAAGCCGTATGGTGCCCTTATGCGCGGGAATGGAGGGTAGAAAACGCCAAGCCCATGCATAGGGATTTTTTGCTTTTGAGCGGCGCGACCGCGCCGCCTTGGAGTTCTGTCGATAACTGTACGGGGCAGATTTTTGACGCCGTCGGCCGCGTCAAGAACCCGGCTACCAGGGACGAAAAAACGTAGTATTGGGATCTGAGTGACGGCGCCGGCCACTATCAAAAAGACACGGGGCCGGATAGGCAAGAAATTGACACGGCCGTCACCGACTAGCCGTCGGGTGCGGCCGCAGAAAATGTATTGTTCAGCTCGAGAAGACGTATAGTCCCGCGGTGGGCTACGCTTAACCAGGGTGGCAGCTTATGTATAAAGGGGAAAACCGTAGTTCCACCCAGGTGGCTACACGTAGGGCGGCGCCGGTATGCGACGGAAACGCATAAAATGAGTCGCCCTTGCGGCTGGTGTCGTGCTGCGATCGATGGTACGGCTAGGACAGACGCGGAATATTGTAGTACCAGGTGCCGCCAAGCGGCATGGCGATTTAGGCGTGGCGTTCGGATCCGGACGACGGCAAGCCAGCCCATGCGTTTTGCCTATGCTGACCCCCCTTATCCCGGAAAATCGTTTTACTATCGCGATCACCCCGATTATGCCGGAGAAGTGGACCATGTGGCTTTGCTGTCGTCCCTGCAGGTCTATGACGGCTGGGCACTCAGCACGTCGGCGAAGGCTTTACCCAACATCCTGGCGTTATGCGTATCGCAAGGCCTGAAAGTACGGGTGGCGGCATGGTTCCGTGGGGTGCGCCGAACCAAGAGCGCGTGGCCGTTGGAATCATGGGAACCCGTCGTATTTGCCGGCGGTAGACGGCTGGTGGATATTCACCAACCGGCTGACACCCTTATCCATGCCGCTAGACCACGCCTTACCGATCCTGAGCGAGTGATTGGCGCCAAGCCGGCCATGTTTGCCTATTGGCTTTTTGACCTGCTGGGGGCGTTGCCAGGCGATGAAATGATTGATCTATTTCCGGGGTCGAGGACAATTACTAGAGCTTGGGACGCTTATTGTCAGGCAAAAATTGAATAGAGTCATGACCGGGCACTAAAGACAAAAAGACTCGGAATGTTTCACGTGGAACATATAGAGCGAAAGATTACATAAAACTTACAGC
>CAYWIQ010000021.1:0-14561 GCA_964458405.1 uncultured Chromatiaceae bacterium | reverse complement strand
GGTGGATTTCATGGTGGATGACGCCGGACGGCCATGGCTGATCGAGGTGAATACCGTGCCCGGCATGACCGACCACAGTCTGGTGCCGATGGCGGCGCACCAGGCCGGTATCGACTTTGATGAATTGGTATGGCGCATTCTGGAGGAGACCTTGAGTCCATGAGCGTTACGGTCAAGGACATGATGGCGTTGAATCCCCTGTGGCGACGCGGCGGGCGTAAGGTCGCGCGCCGGACGACTACGCGGCGACGCCGGCCGGCGGCGCCGGTTACGCGTTCTTGGGAGGAGCTTAGCGCAACGTTGCGCAGTGCTTTGATCATGGCATCGGGCCTGGTTCTGGCCGGCGTGATTGGTTGGTGTTGGTCGACGCTCACCAACCCGCAATTTCTGCCTATCAAGAACGTACAGGTACAGGGTTCCTTCGCTCACGTGTCGGCGCCGATGGTGCGTTCGGCGATAGCCCCCTTTTTGATCGGCAATTTTCTGACCGTGGATGTGCGCCGTGTACAACAAGTCGTGCAGTCGCTGCCCTGGGTAAGCCGAGCGGAAGTACGGCGGGCGTGGCCGGACGCTGTGCATATCACCGTGACCGAACAAGTACCGGTGGCGCAATGGGGTACGGATGCCTTGATTAACCAGGTAGGTGAGATATTTCGTCCTGCCGCTGAAAGTTTTCCTGCAGGTCTGCCCGATTTGCAGGGGCCTGAGGGTTCAGGGGCCGCAGTGGTGGCGGCGTATAAAGATATGAGCGGGATAATAACGCCTTTGGGTGTGCATATCGTGCGTCTGGAGCTGGATGAGCGCCGTGCTTGGAGCCTGACCTTGGATAACGGTATGCAGGTGATTATGGGACGCGGGAACGGCTATGGCCGTTTACTGAAATTTGTGAAGTTCTATCGCCGCGCCTTTCACGACAAAGTCGCCAGGGTAGACAGAGTGGATTTACGGTACAGCAACGGTTTTGCCGTGAGTTGGAAACAGGCCGACAAGCGCTAGTGGTAAGCCTGAGGTTTTGAGCTTGGGGAGTCAGTAGAAAGATGTCGAAAAAAGGGGAAAAGGATTTGATAGTCGGTTTGGATATCGGTACGTCCAAGGTGGTGGCCATCGTCGGCGAGGTCAAGCCAGATGGCGCGGTCAATATCGTCGGTTTGGGTTCCCACCCGTCTCGAGGATTGAAGAAAGGCGTGGTGGTCAATATCGAATCCACGGTGCAATCCATTCAGCGCGCCGTGGAAGAGGCGGAGTTGATGGCCGGCTGCCAGATCCATTCGGTATATGCAGGGATCGCCGGCAGTCACATCCGCAGCCTCAATTCACACGGCATCGTTGCCATCCGCGATCGCGAAGTGGCATCCAGCGATGTTGAGCGGGTCATAGATGCGGCCCGCGCCGTGGCCATCCCGGCGGATCAAAAGGTTTTGCACGTCCTGCCCCAGGAGTTCGTCATCGATAACCAGGAGGGCATATTAGAGCCGGTAGGAATGTCGGGTGTGCGCTTGGAGGCCAAGGTCCACTTGGTGACCGGTGCGGTAAGCGCCGCGCAGAACATCGTTAAATGCGTTAAGCGCTGCGGTTTGGAAGTGGATGACATCATCCTCGAGCAGTTGGCCTCCAGCTATGCGGTGCTCACCGACGACGAAAAGGATTTAGGGGTGTGTCTGGTGGATATTGGCGGTGGTACCACCGATATCGCGGTATTCACCGACGGATCCATCCGTCATACCGCGGTGATCCCTATCGCCGGTGATCAGGTGACCAACGATATCGCGGTGGCGCTGCGTACCCCCACGCAGCACGCCGAAGAGATCAAGATGAAATACGCCTGTGCGCTGACCCAATTGGCCATGGCGGACGAGACCATCGAGGTGCCGAGTGTGGGTGACCGCGCGCCGCGCCGCTTGGCGCGTCAGACCTTGGCCGAGGTGGTGGAGCCGCGCTATGAGGAATTACTCAATCTGGTGCAGGTCGAATTGCGCCGCAGTGGTTTCGAAGATTTGATTGCGGCGGGAGTGGTGATGACCGGCGGTAGCTCCAAGATGGAAGGGGTTATCGAGTTGGCCGAGGAAATCTTTCATGCACCAGTGCGCTTGGGTGTGCCGCAGTACGTCACCGGGCTGGTGGATGTGGTGCGCAACCCCATTTATGCCACGGGTGTGGGATTGCTGTTGTTCGGGCATAAGCATCGCCACCAACAACGGCTAGGGAACACGATAACAGGAGAGGGGATGTCGGTTTGGGAAAGGATGAAGGGCTGGTTTAAGGGGAATTTTTAACGCTAGGGTTTTATTGAATCGGATCATTAACGGGTAGCAGTAAAGGAGAAAGAATATGTTTGAACTCATGGATACCTGTCCACAAAATGCAGTCATCAAGGTGATCGGTGTGGGTGGCGGCGGTGGTAACGCCGTGGAACACATGGTGAGAGGTAATATCGAAGGTGTGGAATTTGTCTGTGCCAATACCGACGCGCAGGCCTTGCGCAATTGTGCGACGCGCACGGTCATACAATTGGGTGCCAGCATCACCAAGGGCCTGGGGGCGGGGGCCAACCCCGATGTGGGGCGGCAGGCCGCCATGGAAGATCGTGATCGCATCATTGAGGTGATCGAAGGTGCTGATATGCTGTTCATCACGGCGGGCATGGGCGGTGGTACCGGTACCGGTGGCGCCCCCATCGTGGCGCAGGCCGCTAAGGAATTGGGCATTCTGACAGTGGCGGTGGTCACCAAGCCCTTCCCCTTCGAGGGTAAAAAACGCATCCATGTTGCGGATCACGGCATCAAGGAGCTATCCCAGTATGTGGATTCGTTGATCACCATCCCCAATGAGAAGCTTCTGTCAGTATTGGGCAAGACGGTTTCCCTGCTGGATGCCTTCCGCTCCGCCAATAACGTGTTGCAGGGGGCGGTGCAGGGGATCGCCGAACTTATTACTCGTCCCGGGTTGATCAACGTCGACTTTGCCGATGTGCGCACGGTGATGAGCGAGATGGGTATGGCCATGATGGGGTCCGGCCGGGCCACCGGTGAGGAGCGGGCGCGTCAAGCCGCTGAGGCGGCGGTCAACAGCCCCTTGCTGGAAGATATCAATCTGGCGGGTGCGCGAGGTATTTTGGTCAACGTTACCGCCGGTTTGGATCTTGGTATCGGCGAGTTTGAGGAAGTTGGGAACACCGTCAAGGAATTCGCCTCGGAGAATGCTACGGTAGTGGTCGGTACGGTTATCGACCCCGAGATGAGCGATGAGATTCGGGTCACCGTGGTCGCGACCGGCCTGGGACGGGAAGAAGATGAAGTCCCGGAACAAGCCGTAAAACTGGCATATAAGAATACCGGCGAGGTGGATTATAGCCAGTTGGAACGGCCGGCGGTGATGCGTCAGCCTGTCGCCGCAGCGGGTGGCGGTCGCCAAGCCGCGGCCGCGGAATCTGATCTAGACTATTTAGATATACCCGCATTTTTACGCCGTCAGGCCGACTAGGCGGTCTGACGCTGAGGCGGTCGTCTGCGAGCCGGCCGGGAGGTTGCGCTAGGCAGGGGTTAGGTGCTGTGCTACCATGCCGCGTGCTAGGCACTGGCCCTAATTTTATTTTTATTGGGCGTTGAGGGGCATCAGGAACGGAATGATCAGGCAGAGAACGCTGAAAAATGTGATCCGGGCGACGGGAATCGGGTTGCATACTGGAGAAAAGGTGTACCTCACATTGCGTCCCGCCGCCGTAGATACCGGTATCGTGTTTCGCCGGGTCGATGTGGATCCCCCGGTGGAGATCCCGGCTAGGGCAGAAAACGTGGGTGATACTACCTTATCCACTTCCTTGGTGTGCGGTGGTGCCCGCGTCGCAACGGTGGAGCACCTTCTGTCGGCGTTGGCCGGGCTCGGGATCGATAACGCCTATGTGGATGTCAGTGCGCCTGAGGTTCCGATAATGGACGGCAGCGCCGGTCCCTTTGTGTTCTTGGTGCAGTCGGCGGGTGTCGAGGACCAGAACGCGCCAAAGCGTTTTATCCGGATAAAAAAGCGGGTGCAGGTGGAGGATGGGGATAAATGGGCGCGGTTCGATCCATTTGAAGGCTTTAAGGTTTCATTCGCCATCGAATTCGATCATCCAGTCTTTAAGAATCGCTGCCAGGAAGCGGTAGTGGACTTCTCCACGACTTCCTTCGTAAAGGAAGTCAGCCGGGCAAGGACCTTCGGCTTCATGCGCGATATCGAATTATTACGGGAAAAGCGTTTGGCCTTGGGCGGAAGCCTCGATAATGCGGTGGTTGTGGATGATTACCGGGTGTTGAACGAGGATGGCTTGCGTTATGACGATGAATTCGTTAAGCACAAGGTATTGGACGCCATTGGTGATCTGTATTTGTTGGGGCGGAGTTTGATTGGCGCCTTTAGCGGTTATAAGTCGGGTCATGCCCTCAATAACCGGTTGTTGCGCGCCTTAATGGCCGATGAATCAGCGTGGGAGTTGGTTACCTTCGAGGATGCCGCCCATGCACCGATACTCTTCATGCAGCCCATGCCGGCGAGTTGATGGCGGCGTGGTTTTCGTTATCGCTGGGGTCTGGCTCCGGATCTTCCGTGGCGCCGGGTGAGACCCAGTACACAATTTAATGACCCATCTATAAAGTATTCTAATGGGGCGTCGACAAGGTAGAAACGATCTTTCTGTTGGCCATTGTTAGCGATTTTTAACGGATTTTGCACGTTGACTGAGGCGGAGCAGGGCGGCCTTTAGGTCGGGGTCGGTGATATCGTGTGCGACGGTGGCGATCAGTTCTGCGGAGTGTTCGGCCATGGAGGCCTGCCGTACCACCGCGCCGGTTTCCCCTTGGTCGGCGGGTTGTACCCGGATTCGGATTTGTCGGAAGCTGGGAACCCGGCGGTGTTCTTTGAGCGGCGGCAGTAGCTGGGGGAGCAGGTAGCGGAGTTTGGCCGCCCATGCTGGAGAGTCGCAGCCGATAACAATAGTGTCGCCGTCGATGTTCGCGGCGTGGCAATGCAGGGACAGGGGTTCGGGCAGCACGCTACGGATCACGGATGTGATTTGGCGCAAGAGGCGGATGTGGCTCAGCAATAGGCTGAGATGGTCTGAGCGCTGCTGGAGAAAATGTGCTAGTGATTTAGGAGAAACACTTGCCATGATAAGTCTTGATCGCAATGGGCCCGAGGCTGAAGGGTGAATATGATAAATATCATTTTACTCTCTAAACAAATGCAGCGCCCTGTGAAAATTCACATGAGCCGGGCGAGCACCATCGCGCTGATTTCTGCGGTGCTGTTGATCCCGATGAGCCTTGCGACTTATGTAGGCTTTTACTGGGGAAACCAATATAGTCCGTCACCCATCGCCACCGCGACCGCCAATGTTGCGTTGTCTGGCCAGAACGGTTCGGCGGGCAAAGACCAAGAATCCCAAGCAGAGCGGGAAACCATCAATGCCTTGACGGCGCGTTTGGGGGTGTTGCAGGCCCAAGTGCTACGCCTTAATGCCCTGGGTAAGCGTCTAGTGGACATGGCGGGTCTGGAAAAGGGGGAATTTGATTTTAATTCCCCGCCGCCACAAGGTGGTCCCGAACAGCCTAATGTATTGGATGAACAACCTTTGCCTTTGTCCTCGCTGGTTCAGTCGGCGGATCAGTTGAATCAGCAGCTTGACAATCGCCAGGAGCAACTGAGCGTCCTGGAGACGATGTACCGGCACCGTAACCTCCTTGACGATGTCCTGCCCAAGGGCAGACCGGTCAAGGATGGGTGGATTTCTTCGTATTTCGGTTATCGTACCGATCCCTTTGACGGCCATCGTGAGTGGCATCCCGGTGTTGATATCGCCGGGAAATTGGGTGAACCGGTTGTGGCGGTGGCCGCCGGTATTGTGACCTATGCCGGCAAACACGGTGGCTACGGCAATCTGGTGCAAATCAACCATGGTAATGGCTTTGTCACCCGCTACGGCCATAACTCCAAGGTGCTGGTGAAGGTTGGGGAAACGGTGAGCAAGGGGCAAGAGATCGCCTTGATGGGGTCCACAGGCCGTTCCACCGGGCCCCATTGTCACTTTGAAGTTTGGCGATCCGGGAGAGTGGTTAATCCGATAAAATATCTCAGCGCCTCCAACTGATCCTGGTGTAAAATACGGTCGGTGTTTGTGATCCCCTCGATTTAGATTTATAGATCTGATGATATCTAAACTTGTAAGTAAGGTTTTTGGCAGTCGTAATGAGCGTTTGGTGAAGCGCATGTTCAGCGTAGTCCAGACCATCAATGGTCTGGAAGAGGATTTGGCGAGGCTGAGCGACGAGGAACTGCGCGCCAAGACAGATGAATTCCGGAAGCGCTTGGCCGACGGGGCCAGCCTCGATAGCCTGTTGCCTGAGGCCTTTGCGGTCGTACGCGAAGCCGGGAAACGGGTGATGGGCATGCGCCATTTCGACGTTCAGCTAATCGGCGGTATGGTGCTGCATCAGGGCAAAATAGCCGAGATGCGAACCGGTGAAGGTAAGACCTTGGTGGCGACCCTGGCCGTTTACCTCAACGCATTGCCCGGTAAAGGCGTGCACGTGGTTACGGTGAATGACTATTTGGCGCGGCGTGACGCAGAGTGGATGGGGCGGTTGTATGGCTTCCTGGGGTTGTCCACCGGCGTCATCCTTAGCAGGCAGAGCGCGGAGGAGAAACGCGCCGCTTACGCCGCCGACATCACCTATGGCACCAACAACGAATACGGTTTTGACTACCTGCGCGATAACATGGCGTTTAGCGCCGCGGATCGGGTGCAGCGCGGCGCCTATTTTGCCGTGGTCGATGAAGTGGATTCCATTCTCATCGATGAGGCGCGTACGCCGCTGATCATCTCGGGCCCTAGCAGTGAAGAAGGCTCCGAGCTTTACGCCAAGCTCAACAAGCTGGTTCCCCAACTGACCAAACAGGAAGAGGAAGATGGTCCGGGCGATTACAGCGTAGATGAAAAGTCTAAACAGGTAATGTTGACCGAAGAAGGCCACCAGCAAGTCGAACAGTTGATGGAGCAGGCCGGGCTCTTGACCGAAGGCGGCAGTTTGTACGATGCCGGCAATATTAGCCTCATGCACCACTTGAATGCCGCGTTGCGAGCCCATGCCTTGTATAAGCGCGACGTGGATTACATCGTGCGAGATAATGAAATTGTAATCGTCGATGAGTTTACCGGGCGTAGTTTGCCGGGGCGTCGTTGGGGGGAGGGCTTGCATCAAGCGGTGGAAGCCAAAGAGGGCTTGTCGGTTCAGAGTGAAAACCAGACACTGGCATCCATTACCTTCCAAAATCTTTTTCGCCTGTATCCTAAATTGTCAGGTATGACCGGTACTGCCGATACCGAAGCCTACGAATTCCAGCAGATCTACGGCTTGGAAGTGGTGGTAATTCCCACCCATAGGCCTGCGATACGTCAGGATCATGGCGACGTGGTCTACCTCTCGGCCAAGGAAAAGTATGATGCCGTTATTGAGGATATCAAGGATTGTCATGAGCGCGGCCAACCCTCTCTGGTGGGTACGACCTCTATCGAAATATCCGAGTACCTGGCCGAGCTTCTTGAAAAAGAAGGGATCAAGTATCAGGTACTGAACGCAAAGCAACATGAACGCGAGGCGCAGATCATAACGGAGGCGGGCCGTCCCGGAGTCGTGACCATCGCCACCAATATGGCGGGTCGCGGTACCGATATCGTCTTGGGCGGGAGCCTTGAAGCGGAGATCGCGGCATTGGGTGATCAGCCGGATGAGGCGGCTGTGGCGAGTGTCAAGGAAGATTGGCACAAGCGTCATGAGCAAGTCCTGGCTGCCGGTGGATTGCACGTCATAGGTACCGAGCGCCACGAATCGCGTCGCGTCGACAATCAGTTGCGCGGTCGTTCCGGACGTCAGGGCGATCCGGGCTCGTCACGTTTTTATCTGTCGTTAGAGGATAACCTGATGCGCATCTTTGCCTCCGACAAGGTAAAGGGTTTGATGCAGAAACTGGGTATGGAGCAAGGCGAGGCCATTGAGCATCCTTGGGTAACCCGCGCCATCGAGAACGCCCAACGTAAGGTTGAAGGCCATAACTTTGATATCCGCAAGCAATTGCTCGAGTACGATGACGTCGCCAACGATCAGCGTAAGGTGGTCTACGAGCAGCGCAATGAAATCATGGCGACGGAGGATATTTCCGATACCATCAACACTATCCGTGACGATGTGTTCAATAGAATTATCGATAACTATGTTCCGCCCCAAAGCCTGGATGAACAATGGGATATTCCTGGGCTGGAGGGGGCCTTGGAGCTAATGGGCGTTCCGCTGCCGGTGAGCAAGTGGTTGGAGGAAGACCACGATCTGCACGAAGAGATTCTACGTAAGCGCATCTTGGAATCGGTTGGAGCGGCCTATGCGGAAAAGGAAGCCCAGGCGGGTACGGATGTTATGCGTCATTTCGAAAAGGCGGTGATGCTGCAAGTGCTGGATTCCATGTGGAAAGAGCATCTGGCGGCCATGGATTACCTGCGTCAGGGCATCCATCTGCGCGGCTATGCCCAGAAAGATCCAAAGCAAGAATATAAGCGCGAAGCTTTTGAACTGTTCAATGAGTTGTTGGACAGGATCAAGACCGAGGTGACCAGCATTCTTAGCCGAGTTCAAGTTAGGGCCGAGGAAGATGTGCAGGCCGCCGAACAGCAGCGGCGCCAGTCCGTTTCCATGCGCTATGAGCATGCTGAGGCAGCCGCTATGGCGGCGGCGGCGGCGGGCGGCGGTGGCGGCGAAGGCGACCTTGCGGCCGTCGACAATGAAGGTGGCGAGAACCATACCCCCTATGTCCGCGAGGGTCGCAAGATCGGTCGCAACGAGCCCTGTCCGTGCGGGTCGGGAAAGAAGTACAAACAATGCCACGGGCGTTTGGCTTAACGCCCGTTCCCCTATAAATCCGTGGCTGTCAGATTAGCCGAACTGCGTCCTTTGTCAGCGGTGCCGGGCATCCGGCTGGGGACCGTTTGCGCCGGGATTAAAAAGCCGGGGCGGCGAGACCTGGTGGCCATTGAGCTAGCCGCGGATGCCAGTTGCGTAGGGGTGTTTACCCGTAACGCCTTTTGTGCCGCGCCGGTGGTGATAGCCAAGCGCCATCTCCAGCAACAGCGTCCCCGTTATCTGCTCATCAATACCGGCAATGCCAATGCCGGTACGGGCGAGCTGGGTTTGAACGACGCGTTGGCATGTTGCCGGGCATTGGCGGCCCGTGCCGGTGTAGAGCCCGAGCAAGTCCTGCCTTTTTCCACCGGCGTGATCGGTGAACTCTTGCCCGTCGATAGGATTGTCAGCGCCGTGCCCGCGGTGTATGGCGCATTGTCGGCGGACGGCTGGAACGATGCCGCCCACGGCATAATGACCACGGATACCGTGGCCAAGGGGGTATCGCGGCAGATAGAGATTGCCGGTCAAACCATCACCATCACCGGTATTGCCAAGGGTGCGGGTATGATCCGTCCCGATATGGCAACCATGCTGGCGTTCATCGCTACCGACGCCAACATATCCACCGCGTTGTTGCAGGAGTGTCTCAACGCGGCTGTGAATGCCTCATTCAATTGCATCACGGTCGATGGTGATACCTCTACTAATGACGCCTGCATGTTGATGGCCTCCGGACGTAGCGCCGTGCCGGCGATCTCATCGAGCCATGATCCGGCTTTCGGCGCATTCACGCGCGCGATAACCGAGGTGTGTATCTGGTTGGCCCAAGCGATCGTGCGAGACGGTGAGGGCGCCACCAAATTTATTACCGTGGAGGTGGGCGGCGGGGCAGACGACGGAGAATGTCGCCGCGTAGCATTCACAATCGCCCACTCGCCCCTGGTCAAGACTGCCTTTTTTGCCGGTGATCCCAATTGGGGCCGGATTTTGGCGGCAGTGGGGCGGGCCGGCGTACCTAATCTTGACGTGAGCGGCGTCGATATTTTCTTAGGGGATATTTGTATTGTGGAGAAAGGCGGGCGGGCTCCGGCCTATCGGGAGGATCAGGGGAGTATGGTGATGTCCAAGGAGGAGATTACCATCCGGGTCGAATTGGGGCGCGGCAATTGCCGTTTCCAAGCATGGACCTGTGATCTATCCTATGATTATGTGAAAATTAATGCCGAGTACCGGACCTGATGTAGCTTGAAAGGCAGCCATTTACCCCCATATACATACAGTTAACAGGGGAGTATGTTGGGGCCGATGGGTAAGGATGCTATGATAATGCGGCCCAGTCCTTCTTGGTATAATTAATTGATTTAAATGAATTATTAGTAGAGAATCAAAGCCCATGTTGAATGGAATAGTTGATATGCCCTGGTGGGGCTACGTGCTGGTAACCTTGGGTCTGACCCACATCACTATCGCCAGCGTCACCATTTTCCTGCACCGCCATCAGGCGCACCGCGCTTTGGACTTGCATCCAGCCATCAGTCACTTCTTCAGATTTTGGTTATGGTTGACTACCGGGATGGAGACCAAGGCGTGGGCCGCTATCCACCGTAAGCATCATGCCCGCTGTGAGACCGAAGAGGATCCGCACAGCCCGCAGGTCTTGGGTTTGAGCAAGGTGCTGTGGGAAGGGGCCGAGCTGTATCGTCTCGAAGCCAAGAATACGCAAACCCTGGAGCAGTTCGGTAAGGGCACGCCGGACGATTGGTTGGAGCGTCATCTCTACTCGCCCCATAGCCGCCGCGGCATCGCCATCATGTTCTTGATTGATGCACTGCTGTTCGGGCCGATCGGCATCACGATGTGGGCGGTGCAGATGATTTGGATTCCTTTCTTTGCTGCGGGAGTCATCAACGGCATTGGCCACTTCTGGGGTTATCGCAATTACGAGAGCGCCGATGCCGCGACCAATGTCGTCCCCTGGGGGATCCTAATCGGTGGTGAGGAGTTGCATAATAACCACCATGCCTTCCCCAGTTCCGCCAGGCTCTCATCCAAGCCTTGGGAGTTCGACATCGGTTGGTTCTACATCCGGATCCTGCAAGGTTTGGGCCTGGCAAAGGTGAAGAAAGTGGCCCCCGAGCCGGTGATCAATCCCGGTAAACATACCGTGGACATGGAGACGGTGCGCGCCATCCTGGTCAATCGCTTCCATGTGCTCTCTCATTACGCTAGGGATGTGGTTATGCCGGTGTTGCGCGAGGAGTTGCATCGCGCAGATCAATCTTGCCGGCGCTCGCTGCGTAGGGCGCGTCGTCCCTTGGTGCGCGGCGAGGCGGTGATGAACGGCAAAGCCCGGGGTCAGGTGCAGGCCGCGCTGAAGCTCAGCCAAACCTTGGCCACGGTGTACGATTACAAAAAGGGTTTGCAGGAATTATGGCAGAGCCATTCCAGTTCGCCGGATAGCCTGTTGCACCATCTCCAGGATTGGTGCAAACGCGCCGAGGCGACCGGTATTAAAGTCTTACAGGATTTTGCCCGCTCGTTACGTGGCTATACCCTACAAGCCGCGTGAGCCTGTGCCCGCCATAAATAAAAAAACCCGCCTAGGCGGGTTTTTTTATTTGGTATCCCCATGGTAGGGGAGTGCCGGTTATTTAATTTTAGCTTCTTTATAGATCACGTGCTTACGGACCACCGGATCGTATTTTTTGATCTCCATCTTATCCGGGGTGTTACGCTTATTCTTGATGGTGGTGTAGAAGTGGCCGGTTGCGGCACTGGATACTAATCTGATCTTTTCACGCATGGCGCGGACTCCTCAACAAAACTTTAGATCTTTTCGCCGCGGCTACGCAGTTCCGCCACCACAGTCCCGATGCCGCGCTTATCGATGATGCGCATGCCCTTGGAGGTCACGCGCAGGCGCACCCAGCGCTTTTCCTCTTCCAGCCAGAAGCGATGGGTATGAAGGTTGGGCAGAAAACGACGCCGCGTCTTGTTGTTGGCGTGGGATACATTGTTCCCGGTAGTGGGGCGTTTGCCCGTCACCTGGCACACTCTGGCCATGATACTCGACCTCCTAGAAAACGATTGCCGCCAGCCCGGAGGGCAACGGCCAAAGAGCTGCACTTTATACCAGTGATGGCCTTGATTTGCAAGCCGATGGGCAGGGGAACCGCCAGTTATAGCTGGCCGCGCTCCGCCAGGGAGATGGTGTAGCCGTCCCCGATGACGAAATGGTCCAACACCCGGATATCCACCAGGCCCAGGGCGTCCTGGAGGCGCCGGGTGAGGCGGTGATCGGCCTGACTGGGCTCGGCCACCCCCGAGGGGTGATTATGGGCGAAGATGACCGCAGCGGCGTTGAGTGCCAGGGCTTGCTTGACCACCTCCCGGGGGTGAACGCTGGTGCCGTCGATGGTGCCGCGGAACATCTCCGCGAACTCGATGACCCGGTGGCGGTTGTCGAGGAACAGGCAGGCGAAGACCTCATGGGGGTAATCACGCAGCCGGGCCAGCAGGAAGCGCTGGGTGTCGGCGGGACTGCCCAGGGCGTCGCCGCGCTGCAGGGTTTCATAGAGGTGGCGCCGTCCCATCTCCAGCACCGCCTGCAACAGGGCATATTTGGCGCTGCCCAGGCCGTGCCCCTGGCAGAAGTCGCGGCGGGTGGCTTCCAACAAGGCGCGTAATCCACCGTATTGGTTGAGAAGTTCCCTGGCCAAGTCCACGGCCGTCTTGCCGCTTACCCCGGTGCGCAGGAAGATGGCCAGCAGTTCCGCGTCCGAAAGCGTTTGGGGGCCACGGCTCAGCAGCTTTTCGCGCGGGCGTTCCGCACTGGGCCAATCGGTGATCGCCATAGGGTTCCCTCCCTGATGTCGATTATCTGCCAGCGTCATCCATGGCGCTGGTGCTACAGAATCTGTTATTTTTAGCTCTTTTGAGCGAGCTAGAATGCAGGGTATGACGGGGCGCGTCAACAAGCATGTGGTGGTGGGCGTTACCGGGGGTATCGCGGCCTACAAAAGCGCAGAACTGGTGCGGCGGCTCAAGGCGGCCGGCGCCGACGTTCGGGTGGTGATGACTGCCGCCGCGACCCGTTTTATCACCCCGCTCACCTTGCAGGCCTTGTCCGGGCATGCGGTTCATCAACTGCTGGATGAGGCAACCGAGAATGCCATGGATCACATCGCCCTGGCCCGGTGGGCGGACGTGATTGTGGTGGCGCCTGCTACCGCCAACAGTATGGCCAAACTGGCTCAGGGACTGGCGGATGATTTGTTGAGCACCTTGTGCCTGGCGACCACCGCCCCGCTGGTGCTGGCGCCGGCCATGAATCATGGGATGTGGCGCCACCCCGCCACTCAGGCCAATCGCGAGTTGCTGGAGCGGCGCGGGGTGCGACTGCTTGGCCCTGCGCAGGGTGATCAGGCCTGTGGGGAGGTTGGTCCAGGGAGGATGGTGGAGGCCGATGATATCGTGTTGGCCCTGGCCGGTATGTTCTCCACAGGCGCTTTGCAGGGCATCAAGCTGCTTGTCACCGCCGGTCCCACCCGTGAGGCCATCGATCCGGTACGCTTTCTCAGTAACCGCAGTTCGGGGAAGATGGGTTACGCCCTTGCCGAGGCGGCCGCCGAGGCGGGCGCAGCAGTGTTATTGATCAGCGGTCCCGTGGAGTTGTCCTGCCCGCTGGGGGTAGAACGGGTGACGGTGGAGAGTGCCGCGGAGATGCATGAGAGGGTAATGAAGCTGTCGCCCGATAATGATATCGTCGTTGCCGCAGCGGCGGTCGCGGACTACACCATAGCGGTCCCCGAACGGCACAAGATTAAAAAAGGTGATGCTGTGGGTGTCGATCTGCATCTTGAACATACGCCGGATATCGTGGCGGCGGTTGCCGCGTTGCCTGCTCGTCCTTTTGTCGTCGGGTTCGCCGCGGAGACCGAAGATTTGGAAAGGCATGCCAGAGAGAAATTGCATGCCAAGGACCTGGACATGGTGGCCGCCAATTGGGTGGATCGTCCCGGCCAGGGTTTTGAAGGTGATGAGAATGCGTTAACGGTGGTATGGCGGGACGGTGGTGCCGAATTGCCATTGGCCCCTAAATCCCGGTTGGCGCGTCAATTAATCGAACTCATAGCTGAGCGGTATCATGCGCAACATACAACTTAAAATTTTGGATGCCCGCATAGGGGATGAATTCCCTTTGCCCCACTATGCAACGGAGGGGGCGGCGGGGATAGACCTCAGGGCGTGTTTGAAAGAGCCTATGGAAATTTTGCCGGCCGAAACCCGCTTGATTCCCACCGGGATCGCGGTGCATATGGAGGATCCTTCCTTAGCGGCGGTGTTGTTGCCGCGCTCAGGTCTTGGTCATAAGCACGGCATCGTGCTGGGTAATCTGGTGGGGTTGATCGACTCGGATTACCAGGGACAAATCTTCGTGTCTTGTTGGAATCGCAGTGATCGGCCTTTTGTGGTGGAGGTAGGGGAGCGTATCGCTCAGATGGTATTTGTGCCGGTCATTCAGGTTGGGTTTGAAGTCGTGGATGAATTTCAAACCAGCCACCGCGGCGAGGGGGGGTTCGGTCATTCCGGTCGAAGCTGAAGCCGCGAGTCGTGCTGAAATAACGAATAGTGGTC
>CAYWIQ010000020.1:9866-14610 GCA_964458405.1 uncultured Chromatiaceae bacterium | reverse complement strand
CTTGGGTCTGTTGCAGCATGATCTCCGAGACCCACACCCGGTAGGGAGTGACCTGTTGCTGCCAGGGTAGATCCTTGCGGCCGTGCCTATCCCACCATTTGAGCAGTGGCGGGCTTATGCGCGATGACCTTGCGTTAGTGGTGATGGCGGGGTGTTGCCTAGTCGTCATTATCACTACCGGTGTGCAGCCTGATCTCGAGTATCATTTGAACAATCCCTTGAGCTTGTCCTGGAGTTTTTCCTGGAGCTTTTGCTCGAGCTGATCTTGTTTGCGTTCCAGCTTTTGCTGCAGCTTGGCCTTTTCTTCGTCGGCCTTGCGCTGCAGCTCTTCCTTGGCCTTCTGCTTTTCTTTTTCCAGACGCGCCTTGACCTGTTGTTTGAGCACCTTGTCGAGATCGGTGGCGAAACGCGGCGCGGTTAAGGTGCCTTCGATTCGTATGGGGATAACCGTGTCCTTAAATTGCCCCAATTGTTTGGCCAGTTGTCCCCGGGGAACGGCATCGAGATGCAATGCCAGTGCTTCATCGACCAGATTAACGGTGCCGCGGCCATGGACATCCAGTTGCGCGGAGTTGAGCAGCAGGTCATGGGTGGCGATCAGGCCGTTGTCCACCTTAGCAGTGGCGGCGAATTTGGAGAACACCGTTTGATTGAGTTTCCCCGGATCGATTGCCAGTCCTTGGATATATTTCACATAATCCTTTTGGATCATTTGCAGAAGGTTAACCCCGTTGGCGCTACCGTTACGTAAATCGAAACCGATGTTGCCGCTGACGCTGCGCTTTAATGCATCCGGGGTAAGTCCGCTGCCGGTCAATTGCAGATGGACATTGCCGCTGCCGGCCACCAGATCTTTGTGCAGCAGATCCCGGCTCAGGGGGCCGATCTGGATGGCGTCGAGGTGTTCGTCCATGGCCAGTCGCGGGGTTGTACCTCGGACGTCGAGACGCAGATTGCCGCGATAGTTGCCGCCGTATAGCTTAGCCGCCAGCGGCTTGACGCGAATCAAACCCGCCGCGGCATTGAGGCCCAGCTTAATATCGTTGAGTTTGAGGTTGGCGATCTTGAGCTTACCGACGGTGACCGAGCCGTTCACATCCAAGCCGCGTAGCGTACCAAGCGGCAATTGCGCGGCGCCGGCGCCGGCCGCGGTGGCGGGTGTCGCCGCCGGCGGGTTCGCCGCGGTGGGCGGCGGCAGGTAACGATCGGCGTCGAGATCGTCCACGGCCAGTTGAAAGCGATAGGCGGGGTGGGCAAAGTGGGAAATGGAGGCCTTGCCGTCGATGCGGGTTTGATCCAGCTTGATATCGAATTTAGTGAGTTCCGCGTCGGTCGACGAGGCGTTGAAAGCCAGTTCAGTACCTAAGGCGGTAAGCGCGTGACCATCGGCGGTATTGAGCGGGGTTGTAGTGAAATGACTCAAGAGGTCGCGGGCGTTAAACGCGGGTATGTTGAGCGTGCCGCTGAAATGCGGCGCGGCGAGCAGTTTGCGGCCGTGCAGCGTGCCAGTCCCCTTGACGTTCCAAGCGTCCACCCTGAGCGGGTCTACGGTCAAGGTCCCTTTGTGGAGATCGGCGCTGATATCACCGCCGATGGTGGCGTCGATTTGGTGATCGGGCAAGGTATTGCCGTGCAATGAGGCGTGCAACCTGAATCCGCTGAGGTGGTATTGATCTTGGGTGAACAGCAATGTCGCATCGCTATGGATGTCGAGCTTGATCGACTCCACCGGAAGGTTGGTCCCCGTCCCTTCGACGTTAAGCTTTAGTCCTGTGAGCTGCAGTCGTCGGGACGGGAGGTCATAGCGCGCCTGGGTGTTTAGGGCGATGTGCGCGGTGACGGCGGGAACGGTGCTCTTAATTCCTGCGGCTAGGTTCAGTGTAACGGGTGTAGTTGGTGAAATCGGCCCAGTTTTGAGGGCCACGTTATCGAGTTCGTAACGGGCTCCGTTTTGGCGGTCATCCCAGATTACA
Source organism: uncultured Chromatiaceae bacterium (assembly GCA_964458405.1). Lineage (GTDB taxonomy): Bacteria > Pseudomonadota > Gammaproteobacteria > DRLM01 > DRLM01 > JARRQJ01. The sequence goes on along the minus strand of CAYWIQ010000020.1, from coordinate 12,637 downwards.
GTGGCGTTTTGCAGGCGTATCCCACCTATGGCGAAGGTGGCCAGCAACGGGGTGGTGGCGGTTGGTCGCGACGGTGCAGCGGAGGCGGGTTTAGCGGTATTGCCGCTGAGGTCATCCCAATTGGTATGGCCGTCTGTGTTGCGTACCAGATTCAGGTACAGACCGTGAAGGGTGACGGTGTCGACTTCCACGTCCTTCTTGAGTAGGGGCAGGAGTTTTACCCGGATGGCGGCGTCCTGGATCTTAGCGAAGGGCTGGGGGCCGAACGCCGGCGGATTGCTGAGGATCATGGCGCCGCTTTCCACCCCCAGCCAGGGGAACAGCGACAATTTCAGATCGCCTTGAATGGTAAGATCCCTGCCGGTGGCGTTGTGGACCGCCGCGGCGATTTCCGCCTTATATGTGTTGGGATCGAAGATCAAAAATATGTAGGCGGCGGCGGCAATAACCAGTATCGCCAGGATACCGATAATCCATGCTAATCCCTTGATAAATGACCTCATGGAATCCCTTGAAGGTTGCCAGCGCGCTGAGAATGAATATCATACAGTGCTATGGGGGTTCTCCCAAAGGGGGCCGTCTGGGTGGGTCGGTATGGTATGCTTCCCGGCTCGGTCTGTATTACACCATGGGGAGAGAGCGCACGCATGACAACTATGGTTCAACGTCCAATTGTACTTAAGAGTGGTGACACTACGGGTGAAGGAGTGCTGTATTTGCAGACATTTGATGCGAAGGATCGTAAGGTTCGCGCTGCCAAGATTTGGGCCATGATGTGGCTGTTTGCCGTGTTGTCATTACCGATTATTATCGCGCATTTTGTCTTGGTGCCGGGGTTCTTGATTGCCGGGCCGGTGATGGCCGTAAGGCGTTATCGCGTGACGGAGATCCCGGATCATGTCAGCGGCAAGTGTCCGGCGAATAAGGAAGATTTTACGTTGAAATTGGAGTCTTCCGACCATCTGCCCATGTGGAGCTACTGCCCCGTGTGCAATTCCTCCCTGCAATTGCTTGATAAAGAGGGGGCCGCCGCCTAACCTCGAAGCGACCGGTAGACCCTTCAGACAGTCATTTTATGCGCGCAGTTTTCGGTCTCATGATCCTGGGTATGCTCGTTATATCCGCCATCATCACCATTGGGTTGATGCTCTATATGCTGGGCATTATCGGCCATTGAGCGCGGTGTGTCCGCTTGATTTATTGTCAATCCGGTGTGATGATTTTGATGACGTCCGGTCGAATACCTGTGGGTTAATCAGCGTCAAGATAAGGGGGGCCTCATGAGTGGCTACTGTGTGGTAACCGTGGATGGTGTACGCGCGCGCTTTTTTTGTCTGGAGCCGGTGCAACAACCGGACATTGAATCGGGGCCGAACCTGGTGGAGCATCGAGAGGCCTTGATCAATGCGGAAGCGGAACTTTCCGGTCGGGAATTGTGGAGCGATACCAAGACCGGGCGCAATGCCGCAAACGGTATGGCCCATGGATATGATGACCATCGTGGTCAGCATATAGAGGAATTTAAACGCCGTTTCGCCAAGCAGGTTGCGGATGAGGCGCTACAGCTTGCCGAACACAGGAGTGTGAAAAAGCTGGTTTTTGCCGCGGAAAAACAGATGCTGGGTCATTTGCGCGCTGCTCTGCATGTGTCGCCCAAAGCAGGCTTCGAGATCCATGAGTTGGCAAAAGACCTGAGCCGCTTATCTCCCGAAGATCTTCAGGCGCATTTGGCGGCTCAAGGCTTGGTGCCGCCACGTCAGCGGCCACATTGAATTTTGACGCGCGAAAACGCTAATCATAGCTATCCCGTTAAGCCGGAGTAGATTCGGTTTGACCGTTGATGGCTGAATAGGCTGGAGCGGGTGATGGGAATCGAACCCACGTTAGTAGCTTGGGAAGCTACAGTTCTACCATTGAACTACACCCGCAAACTCGCAGAGCCCCAATAGTTTACAACCGGTGCCTATGACTAGTCGAGCCAAACTGGTACTGATTCGGTTGCCGCTCGGAACCAGGGGTGGCGATGGATCAGATATATGCTACGGTACGCGCCCCTCGCCAGACCAAAATCGGCCTCGGTCGTGTGGAATTATGAGATAGGTCCAAAGAATTCAGCTTCACTACCACAACAGCCGGTCATACTATCCTTTCATGCGCGATGGACAGGAAACCGCCACACTTTGGTCTTGACGGTCGCAACGACCCTAGCGGCCCTCTCCTCGTTCCTCTCTAGGCTGTCAGTGCTGTCTTTCATGCCGTGCAGTTCTCCAAGAGCCGGAATTGTCACCTTAAGCTATACTACTCCAACTGCTCAATTTGCTAGCAAGCTTTAAAAATGATGAGAATCCGTTGACCATACTATTCGCTTTGAAAAGCGTCTCTCGTTGCTTCAAGCCACACGCAACCGTGCCGAACATCCGGCTCCAAGTGGCATCCCTTTCTCCACTCGTTCCAGGCATTAATAAGGGCAATTCGCTAGTCCGATATCAAGCCGCATCACAGCTGCTCGCCACATTTTTACCTTCATCCCGCTTATCCAATCAATCTTGATTTTGCGGAAGTCTCAGCATGTTCCACCGTCGGTGATTCTGCGGCGGCCTTCCTAGAGTCGTACGAATTTTATACCAGTTTGAGGCCAGGAGTTTGTCCGTCATTTTTTTTGGTGATACGACCCATAGGAGGACAAATAGTAGGGGTGACCACCAAGTCGTGGATTGCAGGTTCTTACACAGAAAGGTTATGACTGCCGTCCGGCAAAAGAGGATGTATAC
>CAYWIQ010000020.1:0-9856 GCA_964458405.1 uncultured Chromatiaceae bacterium | reverse complement strand
CCCTAACGACGGCAATAGTGCGGCGGAAGTTAAACTCAGGCAGGCAGAAAGTATACAGTTATACAATCAGGGGGTGCTCCTCGAGCAACAAGGTGAACATCAGGCTGCTATAACATACTATAAACGTGCACTTGAAAGATCTCCTGATTTTGCCGAGGCGCACAATAATCTGGGTAACCTGCTAATGCGCCAAGGTGATCTTGATGCTGCGCTCAATTCATTCCGAGAAGCTGTAAGGTTAAAGCCGTCCTCCATACATGCGTACAACAATCTTGGTAACGCGTTTAGGAAATCAGGGCAGTTAGATGAATCAAGAAGCGCATTAGAGCATGCTATTGCCATTGATCCGAATCAAGCAATGCCTTATACGAGTCTTGCTCAGACTCTAATAAAGTTGAGTAAACTGGATGACGCCGCTGGTGCAGCTGAACATGCCCTACGGATACATCCTGCCTTGACAGAAGCAGCGCTAACCTTGGCGCAAATCTACTGGATGCAAGGCAGAATAATAGACTGCATTGGTTTCCTTCGAGGCTTTATGAAGACCTCTCCGCATAACGCGCAATTAGCAAGCGCGTTGCTTTTCTGGGCGCATTATGACTCGCATTTTTCGCCTGATGATCTCTATGAAATGGCGATACAATATTCGAAAATATATCAATCACCCAAATTGGAGCTTCCTCAATCAACCACGTGTTCATTATCTAACGGTCGCCTTCGTATCGGTTATGTGTCGGCTGATTTTAATCATCACCCAGTTGCATATTTTATTGATGCAGTATTGGAAAATCATGACAAGAAGCTCGTTGAAGTTTATTGCTACTACAATGACACAAAATTTGATGACATTACCCAACGACTCGTACAGCATGGGCATCACTGGCTGAATATTGCTGGGCATTCAGATGAAGAGTTGATCCGGCAAATTCGCCAGGACGGGATCGACATTCTTGTCGATCTGTCTGGTCATTCACTCGGGAATCGCTTATCTGTTTTTGCTGGCAGGCCTGCTCCGATCCAGGTTGCATGGCTCGGCTATCATGCAACCACCGGCCTACCCTCCATAGACTATATCATTGGTGATCGCTTTCTGATTCCTCCTTCAGAGGAACACTATTATACGGAACGGGTAGTGCGTCTCCCACGGGCATATCTATGTTTTTCGCCGCCCACAGATCAAATCGACCCTGGAGCGCTGCCGGCGTCGAAGACCGGAAAGATCACCTTCGGCTGTTTCAATAACACGGCAAAATTGACAAGGGAGGTTATCGCCTGCTGGTCCCGACTGTTGCATACTCTGTCCGGATCTCATTTGATTTTGAAGTACAAGCAATTTGATGATGACGGCGTGCGACGCCGCTATCAAGGATTATTCGCCGCCGAGGGAATTGACCATACGCAAGTCGAGTTTTCCGGGGTATCCCCTAGATCGGAATATCTGGCGACCTATCAGCGTGTGGATATCGGTTTGGATCCCTTCCCTTTTAATGGCTGCACTACCACCATGGAATCATTGTGGATGGGAGTTCCCGTGATAAGCCTGCGTGGGGACCGTTATGTCGGGCATATGGGCGAAACCATTTTGCAGAACATGGAACTCCCCGAGTTGATAGCGGATAGCCAGGAGGACTACATCACCAAGGTAGTCGACTTGGCCTGTGATCTGCCGCGCCTTGCCATGCTTCGTAGCGAATTGCGCAACAGACTGTTGAAGTCCCCTTTATGCGACGGTGCGGGATTTACCCGCGATTTAGAGTCCGTTTATCGCGGCATCTGGGAAACGAGGTTCCCGGCACGTACCGATTCCGATCCAAGCCGTTAGAAGTAAATTTTCCAATTTGGAAAGAAGAAGATGAAGCGAACAAGACGATTAACCCGGAGCAGGCAGCCACCCTATTGCGTCAGACTGCCGTAATAATTTGAGGCAATTAGTTGTCTCAAGCCCGTACACGAAAGTTATGATAAATGCCTGAACCTGGGGATGCCAAGGGTCGGAACAGGTTGTCCAAACCCAGGCCATATCCGATAGACTTGGAGCTTGCTACTGAGTATCGATGGGGATAGGTGCGTGGAGGTATTTGTAAACGGTGAAGCGCGGGAACTGGCGGAGGGGATGACCGTAACGCGATTGTTAGAAGCTATGGATTTGACAGGTAAGCGCTTAGCCGTGGAAGTGAATCTGGAGATCGTCCCGCGCAGTGCTCACCTGACGCATGTACTGCGTGCCGGGGATCGGGTTGAGGTCGTCCACGCCATAGGCGGTGGTTAGATGTGTCCCCATTTAGCGGGTATAATCCCTACTTTCATCCTTGGAAATCACTAAGGAGTGCTTCCATGGCAAAGACCAATCAGGATCCATTGACCATCGCCGGCCGGGATTACGGCTCCCGTCTGTTGGTGGGGACCGGCAAATACCGTGATCCGGAAGAGACCCGTGAGGCGGTGGTGGCCAGCGGCGCCCAGATCATCACCGTCGCGGTGCGGCGCACCAATATCGGCCAGACGTCCGGCGAACCCAATCTGCTCGAGGTATTGCCGCCAGATCAGTTTACTTATTTGCCCAATACCGCCGGCTGTTACACCGCCAAGGATGCGGTGCGCACCTGCCGTCTGGCGCGGGAATTATTGGACGGTCATACCCTTGTGAAGCTGGAGGTCTTGGGTGACGAACAGACCTTGTTCCCGGACATCGTTCAGACCATCGCCGCGGCGGAGGTGTTGATAAAGGATGGTTTTCAAGTGATGGTCTACACCAACGACGATCCGGTGGTGGCCAAGCGCTTCGAGGCCATGGGTTGCGTAGCGGTGATGCCCTTGGCGGCCCCCATCGGTTCCGGTCTGGGTATCCGCAACCCATATAATATCCTCACTATCGTCGAGAACGCCGAGGTGCCGATTTTGGTGGACGCCGGAGTGGGTACGGCCTCGGACGCGGCGGTCGCTATGGAGCTGGGGTGCGACGGTGTGCTGATGAATACCGCCATCGCGGGCGCGAAGCAGCCGGTGATGATGGCGTCGGCGATGAAGAAGGCCATTGAGGCGGGACGCGAGGCCTTTCTTGCCGGACGCATCCCGCGCAAGCGTTTCGCCAGCGCCTCATCGCCCATCGATGGGACATTCTTCTAGGCGCTAAATCACAAGAAGACGCAGAGGCTGCAATATGATGCGCAATGCGTTGTGTTCCGTCTTGTGCGCGGAGAGAAGGCCGTGAATCAGATGCTGGAGCGCCGAATCCGCAGCTACGTGCGCCGCGAGGGGCGCATGACTAAGGCCCAGCAGGATGCCATCCAGCGCTTGGATAGATACCTGCTCACCGCAAACGACCTCCGTGATCTGGATTGTGTGTTCCCGCGCCGGGCGCCGCGGATTGTGGAAATCGGATTCGGTATGGGCGATGCCCTGGCGTTCATGGCCAAGGCCCAGCCGATGCGCGACTATATCGGTATCGAAGTCCATCGCCCCGGCGTGGGCAGTTTATTGCTTAAGTTGGAACAAGACGCTATCAACAACGTGCGCATCATCAGCGCCGATGCGGTGGAGGTTCTGCAACACCATATCCATGACGCCAGCATCGATGCGCTGCATCTTTTTTTTCCTGATCCATGGCCCAAGAAGCGTCATCACAAACGGCGCATCGTCCAACCCGCATTGGCGGCGTTGGTCGCTCGCAAACTCAAACCGGGCGGTATCTTCCACATGGCCACCGACTGGGAAGATTATGCCCGGCACATGCTGGCGGTGATGGAGGAAGCGCAGGGGTTCAAAAACACCGTGGGTGTCGGCGAATTCGCGCCGCGCCCACCCGAACGGCCGCTGACCAAGTTCGAAAGGCGCGGCCAACGCCTCGGCCACGGGGTATGGGATCTGGTGTATGAACGCGCCTGACGGTATCGCTCAGGCCTTGGCCTTGTTCTGGGTAAACGAGATCAATGCCGGTACCTGTTTGGTGATGCCACGGTTTACGATACCCGGTAATACGGCGTTGATGCGGGCGAACAGACTCTCCGGAAAACCCAGGTAGGCTTCATCCTTTTCCCGCTCGATGGCGCGCACTATTTTTTGCGCCACCCGGCGCGGATCATCCATGTGCATCATCCCCAATTCCGCCATGCGGTGGACGACCGGCGGGTTGAACGGGGTCTTGACCGCCCGCGGCGCCACGTAGGTGACGCCGACGCCGGTGCCGGTGATTTCCCGGCGCAGGGCCTGGGAAAAGCCGCGCATGGCGAATTTGCTGGCCGAGTAGGCGGCGAAGCACGGGAAGCCGATGCTGCCGAACATCGAGCCGACGTTGACGATGCGGCCGTGGCCGCGTTCCATCATCTGCGGCAGAACGCTGCGGGTCAACTGCATGGGGGCTTCGACATTGACCTGTAGGATGCGCTGGATGATTCCGGGATCTTCCTCGTCGAAGCGGGCGAAGTCCATGACCCCCGCCAGGTTGATCAGCAAATCGATACCACCCCAGATTTGGGTCATCTTATTAATGGCGCGCTCGCGGTCCTCGCTGCGGGTGATGTCGGCTTGAATGGAGATCACGTTGTCCGGCGAGTCGGTCAATGCCGTACGCAGACGTTCACCGGTCTCCTGGTTTCTATCGACTAGGCACAGGCGGCTATCGTGCCGCGCCAGCTCGATGCACAATTCCCGACCGATACCGCCGCCGGCACCGGTGATGAGAATACGTTGTGATTGCAGTTTCATATTGGGTTCCTCTAAAGACTGAATGTCGGATGACAGACCGCTAGGTCCTGTCCTTGATCTTGGCGATCACCGCTTGGATCTCCTTACGGCGGCCTTGGTCGGCCAACGGGCGATTGGGGCGGTTAGGGGCGTGCATCGCCTTTTCGAGTACCGACAAGGCTTGGGAGTAATGGCCTTTACGATAAAGAAAATCGCCATAGAAATAATTGGGGTCAATACCATTCGGGTTTATTTTTAGCGCCTTCTTCAAGAAGGTCTCGGCTTTCTGATCGTCACCGTAGCCCAGCGGCCAGCCGGGTACCTGATAATACAGGCTGCCCAAGGTGGTATAGATGGAACCGTTCAAGGTATCCGGATCGATCTTTTCCGCTTGTTCCAGGAGGTCGCGCGCCTTGCGCACCATGCTCAAGGCACTAAAGCCGCCTTTGACACCGGCGTGGGTGCTCAAGACGATGGCCTTCCACACCAAGGGTTCCGCGCGGTCGGGATAGTGTTTGATCAGTGTGTCGGCCTGCTGTTCCAGCTTCGGGAATGCATCCTCTTGCTGGTCTTCGTTGAGTTGATAATGAATATGTTCCCACTGATGTTGTATGTCTAGAATAGAGTCGGCCAGATTATCAGCCCGCGCGGCGGTGGCCGACAACAAGCTCGCGAGCAATATCCATATGGACAATGTAAAGCGTTTCATGATGATACCTCGCGTTACTGCAATGACGCGGCTATGCCGCGGAAGATATTTCCGTAAAGCAGATAGAACATTTGGGCGCAATGAATCACGCTTTGCTGGTCTTCGCTGCGTTCGATTCGATCCATCAAAACCTCGAAAAACTTGATATGGTCCTGATCAAGCGCGCCGTGTGAGTTCAGGTAACGAAAGGTGTTGGCGGGTAGGTTCAGGCGTGCACCAATGGCCTCGGCCGCTTGCGAAGCCAGCCGTACGCTGGTCCCTTCCAGGACGAACACCATGCCGAAAAATCCCACCGGATTGCGGCGCTGGATCGTGTCATAGGCATAGGCGACCATCAGTTCGGTGGCGGATGATGGTTGTGCGGTGCGCACAGCCTCGGCGTTGCCGCCGCATGCCGCAATGTCATCCAGAATCCATTCTTCATGCCCCATCTCTTCCTCGATGTATTCGCCGATGGCGCGACGCAACCAATGCAGGTGTTCAGGAAGGTGCTCGCCGCAGGCCATCAGCAAAGGTACGGTATGTTTGACGTGATGATAGGCCTGTCCAAGGAAGGCGACGTAGGCCTCCTTGACGATGTCGCCATGCAAGGCGCTTTGCAAAATGGGTATGGCAAGGAATTCACCTCGTGCGGCTTCCGTTGCCGAGACGAGCCGGTTATAGAAAGGCATTGGAGTCGTTTCCTTGATAAATCTTTTCAATCTGCGACGAATATTTGGCTTCTATAGCATGGCGGTTTAAGGTGCCGGCGCCGTTAGCCAGTCCATTGCGGATGGAAAAAGGTTCATCGGCGATGATCCAGTTTCCTACCCGCGCATAATCGGGCAGGGTGTGGTTGAGCACCTCAATGACTTCCTCTATCTTCGGCGCGGCGCTAATGCAGTTAGGGACGACGATTGCGGTGTTGAAGTGGCGTCCTTCGCCGAACAATACCGCTTGAGCGATGGAGGGGTGACTGATTAATTCACTTTCGATCCATTCAGGGGCAAGCTTGCGGCCGTGCGCCGTGGCAAACGAGGTCTTCTTGCGGCCGGTAATATGCAGATCGCCGTTGTTATCCAGAAAACCGGTGTCGCCCGTCGGCCATTCGTCCTCGGTGCGCGGTGATTGTCCTAGGTAGCCGTTGAACAGATTGCCGGATATCATAATCTCGCCGTCGTCGGCGATGCGCACCTTGATGTGGGGCAATGGTCTTCCGGCGCTGTTATTCTCGCGTCCGGGGACGCCCATGCTGACCACCGACCCTGCTTCGGAGAGGCCGTAACCTTGATAGGCCGGCAGTCCTAGGTCGCGTGCTTGTTCCAGCAACAGCGGCGAGATTGGTGCGCCGCCCACCGCGATATAGCGCAGCGAGCCGGGCAATACGGCCCCGCGTTTGGCCGCCTCCACCAGGATCTTCAATAAGAACGGTACCAAGATGGTCACCGTGGGTTGCACCCGGTTGAGGATGTCTACAACTAGCGTCGGATTCACACCGGTGGAGCCGGCCATGCCGCACTCCTCCAAATCCGGTACGAAGGCCGAGCTACCGCTGTACAGGGGCGCATAGACTCCGCCGATATTGGCCAGCAACATCGACAACGGCAACAATGATAATGCCCTGTCTTGCCCGGTGGCGTTTACCACGTCGCTCACAGCGATCGTCACCCGCTCAATGACCTCGGTGCTGAGGCACACTCCCTTGGGTTGTGCGGTGGTGCCGGAGGTGTAGGTAATCTTGGCGGTATTGGCGGGTAACGGCATCACCTGCGAGGGATTCAAAATAAAATAGTCGAACTTTTGTTCGGCGACGACCAGCTCCCTGGGAAAAGGTGTTTGCAGCAGTTTGATGATACGCAGCGGTTGATCGGTAATGATTGCATCGAGGCCGGCATCGTCGATCAGATGTTGCAGTTGACAGTCGGAAAAAAATGCCGGCATCGGCACGCAGGTCGCGCCATTTTTCAGCAACGCCAGGTCGATGATGGCCCAGGCACAGCCGTTGTCCAATAGTACGCCTACGCGCTTAGCGGTGACGGCCGGGGCAATGCGGTCGATTTCCTGTTGCAGATCCTGATAACTGAGGATGCTGTCGTGGTCCGCCAACGCCAGTTGTTGTGGCTGCTTGGTGGCGAATTGGGCGATGCGCTCCAGCAGCCTGGCCATGATCAACTCGCCTTGCCGATGTCTCCCGCAAAACCGATGCGGGTATTGAGTCCGTGGGAGTAGGTCTCTTGCAGCAGCGCATTGAGCAGTGGTTGACGCTGCGAGACGGAGCTAACCAATTTATGGTAACCGGCGGCAATATCGCCGGCGCACACCACTGGGTCGGCCTGGTAGTAACGGCCCCACTCGCTGCCGCCCTGTGGTAAGCGTTGGGGATCGGGCTTGGCAATTTGTATGGGTTTGAGTCCCAAGCGCTGGAAGGCGTTGTACAACGGCTTGACTGCGGTAAACAGCACCCAGCGATAACCCGCAGCGTAGAGGAAAACGGTCATGGCCGCGATGACCCAGCGTACTTCCCCGCGGCCGGCAAGGGCGAGATTGCCCACCTCTACCAGGTGGCGACGTTGTATATCGTGGCCCAGGTGGACCCCGATAACGCTTTCTGCCGGTGAGTCCAGGTATTGTTCTGCGAACAAGGGTTTTACCATGCCGTCGCGATATCCCACCACGCCGCGGGTCTGCAAATCGGTAGTAAAGGCCAACAAGTTGGGATAAAAACAGCTTAGTTGCGCGTCATAGACCTGTTGAAAGACGGTGTGGATGAACTGTTCTAGTGACGCCCGTCTTGTATCCTGGGCGCGGCAGAACCGCATGGAAACGGGTTCCCGTAGCTCGGCAAGCAGGGGCTGTACCCCGGGGACGATGCAAGAGGAGATGGCAGGGAATGCGGATTGGTCGCTCATGTAATGTCTCTTGATTTGGCTCAATAGCCGGCTAGTCGCTAGAACAATGCCAGCATCGTGCCAATGGTTTATCCTTTTAATAAATAAGGTTTAATTTTGTTTTTGCGTTGATCTTTCAAGGCGCAACATATTGCAGTGCGCAAAAAATGTATGCAGTAATTTGCGGTCTTGTCGCCGGCGGAGTTAGGTGCTTACTCGGAGGTGATGGCGCCACTGGCGGCGGCCGGGGAAGGGCACAGCTTTTCCAGAGCTTCTTGTTCTGAAGGGGGGATGGGGAGGGCTAATACTTGTTTGACGCGGTCATCGATATTGCAGGGCATGACGTAACCAATGGCCCCTGGCGTTTTGGCGACAAACTGCACGACGGCTTGGGGGGATGCCAGTACATAGGGAGGGGTGATACCGTGAAAGTAGCGTTGGTTCCAATATCGCTGCAATTCCTGGGCACCCTTGTTGAACAAGGCCAAGGAAAAGGCGCGGCGCAGGACATGATCGGCGGGGAGGTTGAGGGGGATGTATTCCCGGTTATGGTCGTCGAGAAAGATCTTCTTGAGGTAGATATCTCGCAACGTTGCAGCGTTGAGACTGATATTAGGTGTGTCTTGCGCCACGATCACCGCGATCGACTCCGCGGCACCGGCAGAGGCGCATACCAAGACCCATCCCATAAGGGTCGTGGCCAGCAGTGTCTTTAGTCGTTGTAAACGCGGCATGAGCTTAAAAGAGTACCGCCACTGAGCCCAGCCAGCCGGTTGGCGCCAGGAGGTCATTGTTATGGCCGCCACGGTACTCGAATTTGAAGGCCACGGCCGGATGGGGGCGATAGGTGACTCCCCCGCTGTTGATGGTGGCGGTGGTGGTTAGCATAGCGGCCCTGTATCTTTCCTGGCGACCTATGAGATAGATATGCTTGCCCAGTGGGAATACCGCTTGGACGAAGCCGCCGTGCTCACTGGCTTCCAGATTGCCCGCACTGATGCGGTAGATCCACTCGCCGCTGAATTCCATGCGATTGACTGTCCACATCGCATCCAGGCCGTAGAGATCCTTGCGTTCAAGCAGCTCATACATTTCATAACGCAGGAAGGAGGCGCCGATGTTGGCGCTGTCATTGAGAAAGTGATAGGAGAGGCGGGCACCCGCCGCCCTTTTGAAGGCGTTATGGGGGGAAAAACCTGTACTGCTGTCTTCAAATGCCAGTTCTTTTTGCTGGGCAGGGTCCAGTAAATCACTGTTGTCGATAAACAGATTGTAATCCCAATCGTTGTGCAAGGCCGAGAATGAGCCGTACACCATGATTCCGGTGGCATGTCGGGCAAAGGCTGCGGCGGTGGTTAGGGGCCGGTCGACCGTCCACACCAGGGGATCGGCGTGTATCTGATTCCAGTGGCCAACCGGCGTTAAAAATTTGCCGATGCGGACCGTTGCATCCTTAGTCGCGCGATAATCGGCATACAGGCGTTCTAGGTCGACTTCGGAGTCGCGTTCCGAAACACTACCGGAAGAAATGTCCACAGCTTGGCCGATTTCCAGCTCCGAGAAGAGCTGCCAGCGGTTGGAGAGATTCTCGCTGAAA
>CAYWIQ010000019.1:0-14805 GCA_964458405.1 uncultured Chromatiaceae bacterium | reverse complement strand
GCAGCGCCTGCCGTGAGATCGACGAGGGCCGCTTCGTGGATCTGATCGAGGTGGACGCGGCGTCCCGTACCAAGGTGGAAGATACCCGCGACCTCTTGGAGAACGTGCAATACGCGCCGACGCGGGGACGTTACAAGGTGTACCTCATCGACGAGGTGCATATGCTCTCCACCCATAGCTTCAACGCCCTGCTGAAAACCCTGGAGGAGCCGCCGCCCCACGTTAAATTTCTGTTGGCCACCACCGATCCTCAGCGTCTGCCGGTGACCATTTTGTCCCGTTGCCTGCAATTCAACCTCAAGCGGTTGCCGCCGGAGATGATTCGCGACTATTTGCAACGGGTGCTGGGTGAAGAGAAAATCGAAGCCGAAGCCGCCGCTTTGAAACACATCGCCCGCGCCGCCGACGGCAGCATGCGCGATGCCTTGAGCCTGCTGGACCAGGCCATCGCTTATGGCGGCGGCCGGGTGGCGGAAGGCGAGGTTCAGGCCATGTTGGGTACCATTGAGCATGGCCATGTGGTGCAGCTTCTCGATGCCTTGGCGGCGGGCGACGGCGAAGGATTGCTGCAACACATCGCGGCGCTCAATGAGTTCGCACCGGATTTCGACGGTGTGTTGGCGGAGCTCTCTGCTTTGCTGCATCAGATCGCGGTGCTTCAAGCGGTGCCCGGCGCCGTTTGCGATGAACGTATGGATGATGAGGCGGTCGCCCGCCTGGCAACGGCGCTAAGCGCGGAGGATGTACAGCTCTTTTATCAGATCAGCCTGATTGGGCGCCGCGATCTGGCCATTGCACCGTCGCCGCGCCTGGGTTTCGAAATGGTATTGCTGCGGATGCTGGCTTTTCGGCCCGTGACGGTGGGGCAAGGGGCGCCGACATCGTCCAGTGCGTCCCCAAAGGGCCGCGGCTCGACCCCGACTACGGCGCCTAAACCGCGACCAACATCACCGGCCGCAGCGGAACATGCCATTGAACAGCCTGCTGCGCCGCGCGCTAAGCGGGAAGTGGCTGATGACGCGCAGTGGCATCAACTGGTGGAGCAGCTGCCGTTGCAAGGTATGGTGCGGGTCTTGGCCACCAATTGCGCCTTGATCCGCCGTGAGGCCAATACCTTCCATTTGGAGCTGGCCCCTGCCCATGCCTCTCTGCGTAACCCAAAGTTGGAGGAGCGTCTCCAAGAGGCCTTGGGCGCCTTTCTGGGGGAAATGGTGCAGTTGCGTTTTACCGTTACCCAGCCGACCGCGGAGACACCGGCGGCGTTGCAGGAACGGGTTAGTCAGGACCGGCTGCGCTCGGCACAGGACGCCATTGCCCAGGATAATCATGTTAAAACTTTGCAAGAGATGTTTGATGCCCGCATCGTGCCGGATTCCATCCGGCCAGTGGACTGATAATGGATCGCGCATTCACGACGAGGAGGTTTATATGAAAGGCGGGCTAGGAAATTTGATGAAGCAGGCCCAGCGCATGCAGGAAACCATGCAGAAGGCGCAAGCGGAATTGGCGGATATGGAGGTGACCGGTGAGGCCGGCGGCGGTATGGTAAGCGTGGTGATGACCGGCCGCCATGACGTGAAGCGAGTGAGCATAGACGACAGCTTGCTGCAGGAGGACAAAGAGATGTTGGAGGATCTGTTGGCAGCCGCGATTAATGATGCGGTGCGCAAGGTGGAAACCACCACCCAGGAGAAAATGTCCGGGCTGACCGCCGGCATGGGCTTACCCGGCGGGTTCAAGATGCCGTTCTAAATGAGTTTGGTGGCCGACAAATCCCTCATCGTACAATTGATGGAAGCCCTGCGCTGCCTACCCGGCATCGGGCCTAAGTCGGCGCAGCGCATGACCTATCATCTGTTACAGCACAACCGTGAGGGCGGGCGCCGCCTGGCCGAGGCCTTGGCCGCGGCACTGGAAAAGGTGGGGCATTGCAAGATGTGCCGGACCCTAACTGAGCAGGAGGTGTGTCCGTTATGCGCCAGCACCCAACGGGATCACAGCCTGTTGTGCGTGGTGGAGTCACCGGTGGATGTCCAGGCCATCGAGCAATCCACCGGTTATCGCGGCCTTTATTTCGTATTGATGGGTCATCTCTCTCCCTTGGACGGCATCGGTCCGGAAGAACTGGGCATGGAGAAGTTGGCGACGCGCTTGGATGACGGCGGTATCAATGAAGTGATTCTTGCTACCAATCCTACCGTGGAAGGCGAGGCCACCGCCCATTACATCAGCGAATTGGTGCATGCGCGTGGCGTCAAGGCCAGCCGCATCGCCCATGGCGTGCCTTTGGGCGGCGAATTGGAGTACATTGACGGCGGGACCCTGTCCCATGCCTTCGCGGGGCGAAAGTCATTGTGATACGTCGTAGTGGATGTTGCAGCCTGCGAAATGCGATCACCGGCAACGTTTCACGCCAATCTCTAAAAAAATGAGAATACTATGCTAACAGTCGGAACCGTATGGTTTGTTATAGCCACTTACGTGTTGATGCTCGCCGCCTATCGCTATTCCTATTATCGTTGGTTCCACGTGCCGGTGATGTCGACCATGGTTGTGGTCGACATTTTGTTTCCCTTTTACCTGTACTTGACCCATGACTGGTACAAGCGGCTCATCGTTCACCAAGAAATCTTTTCCTTCCTGATATGGATGCATTTCGGCTTGATATTGACCTTGTACGCGCTGTATTTTCTACAAATCCAAACGGCGCGCAAGATATTCGCCGACAACGTCGAGGCCCGCGGTGAACATCACAGCCAAGCCAAGGCGATTGTCTTGGTACGGGGTTTGGTAATTGCAACGGCGCTGCTGTTGGTGGATCCTGAATCCGTCAGGGCGGCGGTAGTGATGTTGGGGTGATGGACCACAACAACGGGTACGGTCCAGAAAGCATGCCATGCAATTGACGTTATACACCGATTACTCCCTGCGGGTACTTCTCTATTTGGGACTCAATTCCCGGCGTATGGCCACGATCACCGATATCGCACAGAGTTATGGGATTTCCCGCAATCATCTGGTGAAGGTGGTACATAACCTGGCCATGCAGGGCTTCATCAATACCACTCGTGGCCGTGGCGGCGGTATTACGCTGGCGCGGCCGGCAGCCGAGATCAATATCGGCGACGTGGTGCGGCATACCGAAGTGAACTTTCATCTAGTGGAATGTTTCGACCGTGAACGCAATACTTGTCCCATTGCGGCGGCCTGTTTCTTGAAGGGCGCGTTGTACGAGGCACAGCGGGCGTTTGTCGCCGTGCTGGATCGTTACTCCCTGGCGGATGTGGTGGACAATAAAGACTGGTTGCGGGCTGTACTGAAGGTGCCCGAAGAATAGGGCATAGGGTGTCAGTGCTGTAATGAAGCGACGATGCGGCGATAGCTGGCAAAGCGTGCGCTGCTGATTTCCTCGGCGTGTACCGCGTCTTGGACTGCGCACCCCGGTTCGCCGATATGACTGCAATTGGCGAAACGGCACTTGGCCGCGTGCTCTTGAAATTCTACGAAGCCTCGCGCTATCTGCTCGGAACCGACATGCCACATCCCGAAGTCCCGGACGCCGGGGGAGTCTATGAGGGCACCGCCGCAGGCCAGGTGATAGAGCGCGGTGAGCGTGGTGGTATGGCGCCCGGTGCCGCTGGCGGCGGAGACCTCGCCGATGCGGATATCCTGCTCAGGGAGGATGGTCTTGACCAGTGAGGATTTCCCCACTCCCGACGGGCCGCAAAACACACTGATGTGTCCTTCGAATGCCTTGATCAGCGCGTCGGTTCCGGTAGGCTGTTTGGTGCTGGTATACAACACGTCATAGCCGATCTCTTCATAGGTCCCCATGTACAGCCGGATCCGCGTCAAGATTTCCGGATCGAACAGATCAATCTTGTTGATGACGATGATGGGCTGGATACGGCTGAGTTCCGCCGCCACCAGGTAGCGATCGACCAGGGATGTCTCGGCCAGCAGTTCTTTATCCGTAGCGTAGCGGCGATCATCGGCGGAGCGCGGCGCGATGACCACCAGCAATTGATCGACATTGGCGGCGACCGGTTTTAACGCCCCCTTGCTGTCGGGCCGTACCAGTAGTGTGCGACGCGGTTGCAGGGCGACGATGACACCTTCATCCTTCCCGGCGGGCAACCAAAATACCTTGTCGCCGCAAACCAGATTTTGGATCTTTTTGCGTACCGTGCAACGGCGGACAATGCCGTCCGGATCTTCGACGTCCAGGGTCTGGCCGTAATTGCGGATCACTAGACCGCTTTGTCCTGTGACCTTATCGGCGTCCTCATCGTTAAGCGTGGTGAGACGCTTGTTTTTACCGTATGCGGGGGGTAAGCGTTTTGCCATGAAGACAGTCGCCGCGTCAGGTGCGGGATGGCGCCGGATGAGCGGCGGCCAAATGCGCGATCCGGATTGGCGCGGGTGGATGGGAATCATGAAAAGCCGAATAAAGCGAATCCGGCGTCAGACTGGAGGCGTTTTCCTCGTAGAGGACGACCAGGGCGTGAATCAGATTACGGGCGTCGGTCTGGCTGGCGGCGTAATCGTCGGCCTCGAATTCATGTTTACGCATCCAGTATGAGGTGATGGGTTTGAGTAACGCGGAAAAGTACGGCATTACCAACAAGAACAAGACCATCGCAGTGGCGTAGGAAGGGTGTTGCACGCCGAGCCCGCTATAAAACCGGGGCGTGTCGATCAATATGCCGAGGAGGGCGAATGCCGCCAAGCTGGTGAGCGTCGCCAGGATGAAACGTTTACGCACGTGGCCATGCTTGAAGTGGCCCAGTTCGTGGGCCAGGACCGCTTCGATCTCATCGGGCCGCAGGCTTTTCAACAGGGTATCGAAGAATACGATGCGCTTGGAGCCGCCGAAACCGGTAAAGTAGGCATTGCCGTGCTGTGAACGCTTGGAACCGTCCATCACAAAGATGCCGTCGCTGCTGAAACCACAGCGTTGCAGCAGACCGACGATGCGTTTGCGCAATGCATCGTCCTCCAGGGGAATGAAACGATTGAACAACGGCGCGATCACAGTGGGATAGAGCCATAGCATGATCAAGGTAAATGCCGTCCAAGCCAACCAGCCGTAGAGCCACCACCAGGTCCCGGCGTGGGTCACCAGCCACAGCAACAAGGCGATGATCGGCGTACCGATGATCAGAAACAACACGGCTTGTTTGAGCGCGTCGCTGACGTAGAGAGCGAGAGTGGTGTGATTGAAGCCGAATCTGGCCTCCACCACGAAAGTCCGATAGAGATCCATGGGGGTGTCGAGCAGGGCCATGATGAACAACGCGCTGATGACGATGCCGCTGCCGGTGAGGATCTCGCCCCAGCCGCCCTTGGTCCATAGTCCTGAGAGGGCGTCGAGGCCGCCGGCCAGGGTCCATGCCAGCACCAGCAACGCACCGATCACCAGGTCGATCTGCTCAAGGCGCATCTTGGCGGCGGTATAGTCGGCGGCCTTTTGGTGCACAGCCAGCTCGATTTTGCCGCGGAAGTCATCGGGCACCTGGGGGCGGTGACGGAGAACGGTGGCGCGTTGGCGGCCCGCCAACCACAGCTGAATGGCGCTGGTGAGTAGGAGGAAAATCAAGAAAACGAGGGTGAATCCGTTCATGGAGTGGTAGGCTCAGCCGTTAATTGAGGTAAGGTTTTGTTACAATCGTTCTCATCGCGGCAATGGAAGGAACTGTAATGAGTCAAGATCCGTTAAATTTGATCTGGATCGATTTGGAAATGACCGGTCTCGACACCAACAAGGATTATATCATTGAGATCGCCACGATTGTCACCGATAGCGCCTTGAATGTTCTGGAGGAAGGGCCGGTCATCGCCGTGCATCAAGAGGAAGCTATACTCGATGGCATGGATGATTGGAATAAGAATCAGCACGGCAAATCCGGCCTGCTGGAGCGGGTACGTGTCAGTCAATACAGTGAAGTACAGGCCGAGCAGATGACATTAGAGTTTCTCGCCAAACATGTGCCGCCGCGCACCTCACCGATGTGCGGTAACAGTATCTGCCAGGACCGGCGCTTTCTCGCCCGCTGTATGCCCGACCTGGAGCGCTATTTCCATTACCGCAACCTGGATGTCAGCACCATCAAGGAACTGGCGCGGCGCTGGTTCCCCTCTGTGTCCAGTGGGTATACCAAGGAAAGTACCCATCTGGCCTTGGACGATATCCGCGATTCCATTAACGAACTGCGCTATTACGGCCAGAATTTTTTCTGCAGGCCGGGAACCACCTAAAGCGTCCTGTTCATTCAGCAGGCGTAGCTTGGTGGCGGGACAAGGCCCAATCCACATGTTCGCGCACCAAAGCCGAGGGATGATTGCGGCGCGCCTCTAAGGCGGCGATGACCGCGGCATCGCCGGGTGCGTTGCCCAGGGCGACGGCGACATTGCGCAGCCAGCACTCATAGCCGATTCGACGGATGGCCGAGCCCTCGGTGTTACGGAGGAATTCCTCCTCGCTCCAGGCGAATACTTCGATGAGCAGCGGCGCGTCCAGACCGTTACGGGGCAGGAAATCCGTTTCCTCGCTCAGACGGGCAAAACGGTTCCAGGGGCAGACCAATTGGCAGTCGTCGCAGCCGTAGATACGGTTGCCGATCAGGGGCCGAAATTCCACGGGGATGCTGCCGCGCAGCTCGATGGTCAAATAGGAAATGCAGCGGCGGGCGTCGAGTTGGTAGGGGGCGACGATGGCCCGGGTCGGACAGACGTCGATGCAAGCCCGGCATTCACCGCAATGATTTGTGACCGGTGCATCTACCGGTAGGGGTAGATCGGTGTACAGTTCCCCGAGGAAAAACCAGGAACCGGCGGTACGATGCAACAGATTGGTATGTTTGCCTATCCAGCCCAGCCCGGCCTTGGCGGCCACCGCCTTTTCCAGCACCGGGGCGCTGTCCACGAAGGCCCGGTAGCCGAACGCGCCGCTTACCGCCTGGATGCGTTCGGCCAGGCGCTGCAACCGGCGGCGCAAGACCTTGTGATAATCCCGGCCCAGGGCGTAGCGGGACACATAGGCGTGATCGCCTTGCGTCAGGACGGCTTCGGCGGGTGCCGCAGCGGGGGGGAGATAATCCATGCGCGCCGAGATGATGCGCAGGGTGCCGGGGACCAATTCCTGGGGGCGGCTGCGTTTGCTGCCGTGGCGGGCCATGTAATCCATGGTGCCGTGATAGTCCGCCGCCAGCCAGTCCTGCAACCGCGCCTCGGCGTCACCCAGGTCGATATCGCTGATGCCGACTTGTTGGAAACCGAGATCCTTGCCCCAGGACTTGATGTCCTGGGCCAAACGGCTCCAATCAAGATCGTCAACAGACTTGTGTGAGGAGTGCATAGTCATTATATGATAACCGCCATGCGCGAATTACCCCACGCCCTTTATCGCGCGCAGGATCTGCGCGAACTCGATCGCATCGCCAGCGAGGAGATGGGTATTCCCGGTTATACCTTGATGACCCGCGCCGGAAGCGCGGCATTTCGTCTGTTGCGGCGTGGCTGGCCGCGGGCGCGCCGGATCGTGGTGGTGTGCGGTATCGGTAACAACGGTGGCGACGGCTTCGTGATGGCGCGCCTCGCCCATGAGCAGGGCGTGCAGGTCGAGGTGTTGTTGCTGGGTGACGTGGCACTGTTGCGCGGCGACGCCCGCCGTGCCTGCGAGGCCATGCTCAAGGCCGGTGTGCAGGCGTCCGCCTTTTCAGCGGAGCGTTGGCCGGCGGCCGACGTGGTAGTAGATGCCATACTGGGCACGGGATTGGACCGAGAGGTAGCCGGTTTACATCATGATGCGATTGCCTTGATCAATCGCCAGTCGGCCCCGGTATTGGCCCTGGATATTCCCTCCGGCCTCAATGCCGACAATGGTACCGCCATGGGTATTTCGGTGCGTGCCACCAAGACGGTGACCTTTATCGGGCTGAAGCAGGGTTTATTCACCGGACAGGGACCGGATTACGGTGGCGAGATCAATTTCGACGGTCTTGAGGTCCCCGACGAACTCTATCAGCGCTTACCGGCATCCGCGTTTCGTATCTCCACCGAAGGGATAGACGCCTTGTTGCCGCCACGGCCACGCGGCGCCCATAAGGGTCATCATGGCCATGTCCTGGTGGTAGGCGGCGAACAGGGTATGGCGGGGGCGGTGCGCCTCGCCGGCGAAGCGGCGGCGCGGGTCGGCGCCGGACTGGTCAGCTTGGCCACCCATCCTGCCCATGCCATTGCCTTGAACCCAACCCGTCCCGAATTGATGTGCCACGGCGTCGACGATGGCGGCGGCTTGTCGCCTTTGTTGAGTAAGGCCAGCGTTGTGGCGGTGGGTCCCGGGTTGGGCCGTGACGAATGGGGACAAAGGTTGTTCGGTGCGCTGCTTGACAGCAATCTTCCTATGGTGATGGACGCCGATGCCTTGTACTGGCTGGCCGCCGAGCCGTTGCGCCGCAATCATTGGATACTCACCCCGCATCCCGGCGAAGCGGCGCGCCTGCTGGGCATGACCGTCGGCGATGTTCAGGCCGACCGTTGGCAGGCCGTACGTGAATTGCACAAACGCTATGGTGGAGTGGTGGTACTGAAGGGGGCGGGAACACTGGTGTGCAACGGCCACGATCCCCTGGCATTGAGTGATAGCGGTAATCCGGGCATGGCGGCAGGAGGTATGGGCGATGTCTTGACCGGCGTCATCGCCGGCTTGCTGGCTCAGGGCCTGAATCCCTGGCAGGCGGCGCTGGCCGGCGTTCACCTGCACGGCCGTGCAGGTGATGTCGCCGCGGCGCAGGACGGGGAGCGAGGCATGATGGCCGGAGACTTACTCGGACCGTTGCATAAGCTGGTGAATCCACCGGCGCAGTTATGAATCTGGTGGTGCGCGACGAGACGGCCATGGTCGCGCTGGGTGGCCGCTTGGCGCGGGCCTGTCAAGGCGCGGTCGTCATCTATCTGTACGGACCTCTGGGGGCGGGCAAGACCACGTTGGTGAAGGGTTTCATGCGTGGCATGGGCTATCAGGGCGCGGTGAAGAGCCCAACTTACACCTTGGTCGAACCCTATGACATCGCGGGGCGGGTCTTCTATCACCTTGATCTGTATCGTGTGAGCGACGCTTCGGAACTGGAGTACCTCGGTTTGCGCGAGTTGCAGGAAGGCGATGCCGTGGTCTTGGTGGAATGGCCCGAGCATGGTCAAGGCTTTCTGCCCGCTGCTGATATAGTGCTCAACATCGAGTATATCCCTGAAGGCCGTCATATCGAATTGCAGGGCTGTTCATCCCCCGGTGATCTATTCCTAAAAAACCTCGAGTCCGCCACGTTCAGTGAGGGTTGATTTCTGCCGATATGTCCCATTGAAAGGCAGATAGACGCTGATTCTCCATGATAGGGATAAGATGGATTGCTAACTGCCAGATTCGCTTCATAAAATACTTGCGAAATCCGTAAAGGTCATGTATACCTTTCGGCAAGAGCGGGTACAGGGACGAAACCATGAAGAAAATTGTAGCGCTTTTATCTTTATTGATAGCGGTGCCGGGGTACGCCGCAGTCCACGTCAAGGAGGTACGCTATACCGTTGCCGCGGACACCAGCCGTTTGGTGTTGAACCTCGATAAATCCCCTTCTTATAAGATTTTTACCTTGCCCAGACCGGCGCGGGTGGTTATTGACCTCAGCAACGCCCGGCTGCGAACCTCATTGCCCGATGTGCATGTGGGCGGTAGCTCGGTACAGGCCTTGCGTAGCGGAATCCGCCACGGCCGCGATCTGCGCTTTGTGTTGGATATGAGTGCCAAGGTGACGCCCAAGAGCTTCATCATGCAGCCGTCAGCGAGCAACCCTGGCTATCGCTTGGTGATAGACTTGAAACAACCCGGCGCTACCAAAGTGGTTCCCATGCCGGTTGCACAGGCCAAGCCCGTCCCGCAAAGCGCGCCTGTCGGCGCACCCATCGTGGTGGCCAACGCCCCGTCGCATACCCATCTACGTGATGTGGTGGTCGCCATCGATGCCGGCCACGGCGGCGTGGATCCCGGCGCCCACGGTCCCCATGGTGTGAAAGAGAAGAATGTCACGTTGGCGATCGCGCGCCAACTGTATAGCCAGCTAAGGGCCGAACCCGGCATAAAACCGGTGATGACCCGCAATGGCGATTATTTCGTACCGTTGCGCAAGCGGGTGATCAAGGCCCGTGAGGCCAAGGCCGACTTGTTTATCTCAATTCACGCCGATTCCATTAACGATCGTTCCGTGCGGGGTTCTTCGGTATATGTGCTATCCGGGAGTGGGGCCAGTAGTGAGGCGGCGCGCTGGTTGGCAGAGAAAGAGAACGCGGCGGATTTGGTCGGTGGAGTGAGCCTCGATGATAAAGACGATGTCTTGAAGTCGGTGTTGCTGGACTTGTCGCAGACCGCCACCATCGAGGCCAGTGACCGGGCCGGCGCTGATGTACTGCGCGAACTGGGTACGGTGGGCAAGCTGCATCGCAGACGGATAGAGCACGCCGGATTCGTCGTGCTCAAGGCGCCGGATATCCCTTCCATGTTGATCGAGACGGCCTTCATCACCAATCCCAGGCAGGAACGGAAATTAAATTCACCCGCCTACCAAAAGCGCTTGGCCAGTGCGATTGTGGACGGCGTACGAGATTATTTCCGCGACAATGCCCCACCCGGCACCAAGATCGCCCAGGCCAATGCCGAGCGCAAATACACCATCTCCAAGGGTGATACCCTGTCCGCCATTGCCGATCAGTACGGGGTTAGCGTGGATACCTTGCGTGTCTCCAACAATTTGACCAGCGACCGCTTGTACGTCGGCACCGTACTGCGCATACCTACCAGCGACGGCACTTAGAGCCATCCCCTATATTCCTTTTGTCGCCGGTTGCCGTTGGTAACCGGCTTCTATCTATCCGTTATTCATGTGCCGAGAACCTGCGTCGGGGCAAAGGTCTCGCTGGATGAATTGGCGAGGGGTCGAGTGGCAGGCTATTATGGCGAGAAAGATAAAAGTCAGCTTGATTAGCGCAGTACACCACTGATGTCATGTCATTTCGAATATTCTGATTGTTAGAATCCTACCTGAAGCGTATTTGTCGGTGCCCAGGCGATTAACCGCGACCGCCGCCATCCTTTATAATGCGGCAGATATTGTCCTGCGGGAGCCGTGATGTCCAGCGCACGTATTCTTTTATTGCCCACCCAGCTCGCCAACCAGATCGCCGCCGGCGAGGTGGTGGAAAGGCCTTCGTCGGTAGCCAAGGAATTGCTGGAGAATAGCCTGGATGCCGGAGCGCGTCGGGTTGATGTGGATATCGAGGGTGGCGGTACCCGCTTGATCCGCATTCGCGACGATGGGCATGGTATCCATCACGATGATCTGGTCCTGGCCTTGAACCGACACGCGACCAGCAAGATCCGCAGCTTTGACGATCTGGTTGCAGTGAATAGTCTGGGTTTTCGCGGTGAGGCGTTGCCCAGCATCAGTTCGGTCTCGCGCCTTAGCCTATCCTCCCGTACCCCGGACAGCGAGCGCGGATGGCAAATCAAAAATGACGGCGATGCCGCACCCGTACCGGTGGCCCATCCTTCCGGCACCACGGTGGAGGTGCGCGATCTGTTTTATAACACGCCGGCGCGACGCAAATTCCTGCGCACCGAGCGTACCGAATTCACCCATCTCGAGGAAGTTGTCAAACGCCTGGCATTGAGCCGCTTTGACGTCAGTGTCCATCTCAATCACGGCGGGCGCGCCATCTATCAGCTGGCGGAGGCGCATACCGAGCAGGAACGGCTGCGGCGTGTAATGCAACTGTGCGGCGAGGAGTTTAGCGCCCACGCCGTGATGGTGGATTTCCAAGTGGGCGCGTTGCGGCTGTGGGGTTGGATCAGCCAGCCGACCTTTTCCCGCAGTCAGGCGGACATGCAATATTTTTACGTCAACGGGCGCATGATCCGCGACAAGCTGGTGGCGCATGCCATTCGCCAAGCCTATCAGGATGTGTTGTATCACGGCCGTCATCCCGCCTTCGTGTTGTTTCTGGAGGCGCCGCCGGAAGAGGTGGACGTCAACGTTCATCCCACCAAACACGAGGTGCGCTTCCGCGAGGGCCGCAGGGTGCATGATTTTCTGTTCCGCGGTTTGCACGATGCCTTGGCCCAATTGCGGCCCGGCATGCCGACGGCGGGAGAAACGTCGGATGACGTGGCGGTGATGGAGCGGCCGGCCGCTACCACGGTTCGCAGTCCAACATTTGCCATGCGGCCACCGTCACAAAGCGCGATCCCTCTGCAAGTCCGCGAGCGGATCGCCGCCTATGGGGCGCTGCATCCCGCACCCCAATCTGCCGATGTGCAGGCGGCGGTTGAAGAGGAGGGCAGCCATCCACTGGGCTACGCTATCGCACAATTACACGGTGTTTACATCCTGGCTGAGAACAGCGAAGGTATGATCCTGGTCGATATGCACGCCGCCCATGAACGCATTGCCTATGAAGGTCTCAAGCAATCCTATTGTGACGGTCAAATCGTCTCCCAGCCGTTGCTGGTGCCGGTCACCATGGCCGTCAACCAACAGGAGGCCAAGCTTGCCGAAGAGCACACTGCGGTTTTCAGCGAATTGGGGTTCGAGGTTAACCGCATCGGCCCCGAGAATCTGGCTATTCGACAGGTACCGGCGCTGTTGCGCGATGCCGATGTGGTGCAACTGGTGCGGGACGTGCTTGCCGATCTCAATACCTATGGTTCCAGCACCCGCATCGCTGAGAATATCAATGAAATCCTGTCAACGGTGGCCTGCCACGGTGCGGTGCGCGCTAACCGGAAATTGACCGTAGCGGAGATGAATGCACTGTTGCGGGATATGGAGCGTACCGAGCGCAGCGGCCAATGTAATCACGGCCGACCGACCTGGGTACAATTGCGCATGGATGAACTGGATAAATTATTTCTGCGTGGGCGCTGACTTTTTGCCTGAATGACATTAGCCGGCTAAGTAGCCCTGGAAACCACGAAATTCCCCATGCTACGCCCCGTTTCGAAGGCGCAAGGCCGAGATGGGGCTCAAAACAATGCGGCTTCATTCATCCTTGCTTCATGTTGTCGAGATAATTTACATTTCAAATTGCGTAGGAGTAAGTAAATACCCGTATTCAGAACGAATTATAATATTAATCCTTTTGGCATATTATCTTTTGGCTTCAATATATTACTTAAGAATATTGGCCAATACTGTATTAGAAAAAACTCGTGTCGGGGAATTTAACAGTCTCATTCTCCTACAATTTCCGATTGCTGTTAAATTATCGTGTTTTGATTGGCTTATTCGAATTGGCCTGGTAAATGCCTATTATAAATCGCGGATTTTCATAAGCAGGAGTCATTCCTGCCGTTCCGCTTATTGTTTGTGGCTTATTACTATTATTCAAGGAAGGAGTAAGGTTATGAAGCACAGAATATCCAGAAATGTAATTCTTAGTTGCGCAGGATTGGCGGTTGCAGTACTCAGCAGTAATGCCTTTGCTGATAGTGCGAACGAGGCCATGGCGCATGTATTCGTAAATGTCGATCCCAACATCTCCGTCCAAACATTGACGGGTAACGTAGGTCTGGGCACGGTACAGCTCGGATCATTTGGAGGTAGTGCCACCTTTCAAGTGGATGCCAATGAAGAGTCCGTCATGCTGGGTGTGGCAACAACCGATCTTTACAAAGGCGATGACCCAAACAATACGGATGTAAAACCGTTGCCGGTTGATCTAAGCCTTGGCGCCACCATCAGTCCCGATAGTGCCAACCCCATACAAGGCGGCAGCAACGTTGCCCAGTATGATACGGGTGGTACAACTATCTCGACGCCTTACGGTGATATGAATGGTTACCGCACCAATGACATTACGTTCGAAAGCTCACAAAACGGGCACTTCAGTCAGAATGTCAACGTCGATGTAGGCTGGCAGCAACCCGATCCGGAGCAGCCAAAGGGCGAGTACAGTGGTTATATCGTGCTGTACACCGCTCTCGTTGGTGCATCTTCTAGCCCACCACCCGCTCTATAATAATAGGAAAGGGGAGTTCAGGCGGGTTTAACATGCTCGCCTGAACTTTTTTATCTTACCTGTGCACACGACGAAGGCGGGTCAACAGCGGGCGAGGCGTGCTGTATCTAGCTCGATGAGAATTCTCAAGTGGCCGCTGGTGCAGCTTGTGTGCTGCTTCGTGGCCATCGCACCTGGACAAGTTATCGGTGCCGGGGAAATGATTGTCGAGGCGAGTGTGGCGCCCTCCATCTCAGTCACTAGCTATGCCTCACGCGTTAATATTGGCACTGTAACCACCGGAGATTTTTCCGGTACTTTCACATTCTCCATCCAATCAAACACACCACTGGTATCCATGCAGGTTTTGGCGACTGATCTATATAAAGACTCCAATCCGTCGGATACCGATATAAAGCCGATCAAAGTAAACCAAACCGCGGGCGTCGATATCCATCCCGCAGCCGCAACCATTATCGATGGTGGTGCCGGTAATGCAGCCTTTGTTAGCAGCGATACTCTCAATAAGCCCAACGGTATCTTTATTGGTTACAAGACGGATGCGGTAAAAATGCAAAGTACCCAACAGGGAGTTTTTGACCAGGATGTCGATTTGAGGGTGACGTGGACTCAGGATGAAACGATCAAGCCGGCGGGAACCTACGGTGGCTATATCGTGCTATATGTGTCCTTGGTGAATTGACGCTAGATGGTGATTGATTTGTAAGGAGAGATCTATTGCTGGCAATAATTACAAAGAAA
>CAYWIQ010000018.1:0-15120 GCA_964458405.1 uncultured Chromatiaceae bacterium | reverse complement strand
AGGGTCACCGAGACATTGACCAAAGGCTCCACCTCGCGGTGCACGCCGAGGCGGAGGACGATGCGCCACAGCAGCCAGGGCAACAACAGGCCTTTGAGCAGCAACGCCAGCAGCGCCGAGGCGTACAGTTCGGGGACGTCGGCGACGAAGGCCACCAAGCCCGAGGTCAACGCCAGTACCACGCCTTGCAGCGCGAACCAGCGCAGCAGGGCGCGCATGTGACGTTGCGCCAGGAGGGCGAACATGATCAACAGCATCGCCGCCGCCGCCACGACCACCCATTGTTGCAACAGATCGGAGTGTGTCATACGCCGACTTCCAGGATGTAGTGGGTCAGCATGCCGAGGATCGCCAGCAGGAAGGCCAGTCCCAGGTATTCGGGTACTCTGAAGATACGCATTTTGGCCATCCAGGTTTCCAGCCCCGCCAGCAGGGCGAACAGCACCAGCAGTTTGCCTAGCCAGGCGCCAGTAGCGATGAGAATTGCCAGAGCGCCGGCGTTTTGCGCCATTCCCCACGGGAAGAACAGATTGAGTAGCAACGTGGCGAACAGCAGCAGCTTGATCTGGTTGGCCCATTCGATCAGGGCCAGATAACGCCCGGAATACTCCAGGATCATGGCCTCGTGAACCATGGTCAGTTCCAAATGGGTGGCGGGGTTGTCCACCGGAATGCGGCCGGTTTCGGCGATGGCTACCATCAGCAAGGCCGCCAGGGCGAAGGCCAGCGACGGCCGCAGGCCCAAGCCAGAACTGAGCACCGTATCGATCATTACTGTCAGGTTGGTACTGTGGGCGGCAATGGACAACACGAAGATGCTCATGAGCATGGCCGGTTCGCTGAGTGCGGCGAAGGTCATCTCGCGGCTGGCGCCCATTCCGCCGAAGGCCGTGCCCACATCCATGGCGGCCAAGGCGGTGAAGAACCGTGCCAGGGCCAGCAGGGCCACCAGGGCGATGACGTCGGCGGCGGCGGTCAACGGCATCGCCACCAGGATCACTGGAACGATGGCGGCGGTCAGGGCGGTGGCGGCGAAGATGACATAGGGTGCGGTGCGAAACACCCACGAGGCTTGCTCGGCGAGTACCGGTTGTTTAGAAAACAACTTGGCCAGGTCGCGGTAGCATTGCAGCAGCGGCGGGCCGCGGCGGTTTTGCAAGCGCGCCTTGAATAGCCTCACTATGGCAGTGGCCAGTGGGGCCAGTCCCACCATCAGTAGCGCCTCGACCACATTCCACAGCCACAGCTTCATAGCAGCAGCCCCAGCAGTATGAGCAAGGTGATGAAGGTGAAGGCGAGATAGCCGTGAATCGACCGTTGATGCAACCAATCGATGCGCCGGCTCAAACCTTCGCTGAAGCGCCGGATGGGCGAGTACAAATAACGCCACGCCATATCCTTGACATGTACTTGGTAACGGAGCTTTTTCACCAGCAGCGCATGACCGTGGTCCGAGCGCAGCAACTTATCCTGAGGCAGGTAGATATCGCTGAAGATCCGCCGCAGGGGCTGGGAAAAGGCGGTGGCGGTATATTGCATGCGTGGATTGAGGTGGGGATGGCCGCAACTCCATGGCGCCGCCCGCCGTTTCGCGCCGGTGCGGTAATGAATCACCAGGAAGGCGGTGATGGCCAGTAGCAAGGCCAGTAGTACGATCAACGGAGAATAGGATGCCCGCTCCGGGGAGATGGGGGTCAGCCACAACCAACTGCCTGACATGGAGTCACCCACGCCCGCTTTGATTAGGGCGCGGGGGACGGCGTCGATCAACGGCAGTATCCACACCGGCAACACGCCCAGCAGCAGGCACAAGGCGGCGGGTATGGCCATGCCGAGCTGCATCCAGCCGTCTATTTCGCGGGCCTCGGTCGCAGCCTGGCTGCGGGCCGTTCCTTGGAAAACGATACCGAATACCTTGACGAAACACGCCGCCGCCAGTGCGCCGGCCAGGGCCAGCATTGCCGCAGAGAACGGGATCAGGGCCGATAGCAGGGTGCCTTCCAGCTGCGGGGCCATCAGTGACGCCTGGAAGGTGAGCCATTCTGAGACGAAGCCATTGAAGGGTGGCAGCGCCGAGATAGAGATACAGCCGATGAGAAACAGGACAGCGGTGCGCGGCATGCGCCGAATCAGGCCGCCCAATTGGCCCATGTCGCAGCTATGGACGCTGTGTAGTATCGCTCCGGCGCCCATAAACAGCAGCCCTTTAAATAAGGCATGGTTGAGGGTGTGATAGAGGGCCGCCGCCAAGCCCAGTGCGGCCAAGGCCGGATGGTGATAGTGGGCGAAGATCATCCCCAGTCCCAGGCCGATGGCGATGATGCCGATGTTTTCCACCGAGTGGTAGGCCAACAAGCGCTTGAGGTCGTGTTGCTGCAGGGCCAGCAGCACCCCGCCCACCGCGGAACCCGAACCCATCGCCAACACCAGTCCGCCCCACCACCAAGCGCTGAGCTCCAGACCCACCAGGTCCCATACCATGCGCAGGAAACCGAAGATGGCCACCTTGATCATGATGCCGCTCATCAGCGCGGATACGTTGGACGGGGCAGCGGGGTGGGCTTCGGGCAGCCAGGCATGCAAGGGAATCAACCCTGCCTTCATGCCGAAGCCGCACAAGGCGAGCACAAAGGCCACGGACGCCCACGGCGATGTCAATGTGGAAACGCGCATGGCGTCGAATTCAAACGAACCGCTCGCCGCGTAGAGTACCGCGAAGCCGCCCAGGATCAGCAGACCGCCGAGCTGGGCCATCAAGAGATAAAGAAAGCCCGCCTTGCGATGGGTATCCTGTTCGTGCTCGAAGGTCACCAGGAAATAGGAGGCGACACTCATCAGCTCCCAGAAGATCATAAAGGTATAGGCATCGTCGGCAAGCGTCACGCCCTGCATGCCGGCGACAAAAAGGGATAGGAAGATATACAAAGGGGTGAGGCTGCGTTGTTCGGCCAGTTGGCGTAGATAACCTACGGAATAGAGCGCCACCGCGCCCAACAGCAAGCCGATGACCAGGAGGAAGAACCCGGCGAGGGCGTCGAGGCGGATATGCATGGGCAGCCAGGGCAGGCCGATGGGCAGGGTCATCTCACTGATAGGGGAGAGCAGGCCAGCCATCCCCGCACTCAGCGCCGCCAAGGCGGATAGCGCCAATAACGTACATACGGCACGATGGCGATAGCGGCCCCTGAGGAGAACGGCGACGAGGGAGGCGGCCAACGCCGATGACGGTGCGGCCAATGCCCAGGTCAGACTGTTCATCGTTGGCGTACGATCAGCAACTCGCAGAGGTGGTCGTAGGGATTGCGCCAATTGTGCGAACGGCGGGGATCGTAGTAAACCGACTGGGTCTCAGCGACCTCCATGTCCTCGCCTTCATATTGGAGCACGGCGCATCCCCGTCTTACCCATACGAATTCCGATTCGATGCCCACCAGGAAGGGCTGTTCCGCCAACTGACCACCGGGACTGAGTCTCACCAGTAACGGTTCAAAGCTGGATTCGTGACGCTGGGCCGCCAAGGGGATCAATTCGGCGCCCTCGCGTAGCGAAAAGGTTGGGCAGTCTTTGAGGTCGATAACCTCGATCTTGGTCCCTTCCTCGCTGTCGGCGAAAAAGGCCGCCACCGGTACGCGCAGACCATGGGCGAGTTTTTCCAATGTCGCCACCGAGGGGGAAGTTTGGTTGCTCTCGATCTGGGATAAGGTGGCCGGACTGACGCCCGCCGCTTCCGCCAAGTTTCGCAGGGAATAGCCCCGCGTCTCGCGCAGGGAACGGATTCGAGTGGCAACGGGCATTAGCGGCGCTACAAGATAAAAAACATAATGTACGTAAAAATGAACAATCTGTCGAGCAACCGGCAATGTTGATTCCGTTTTAGTTAAGCGCCGGTTCCGTTGCGGCGTCAGTTTCGATCGGACAATGAGGTAGGCTTATATGCATTATAATGGTGCGTAAGCCATGGCTGCGCACGTATTTAGTGCGCTTAATTATCGATCATCTGTTGATTAATCACTATAACTCATTGATTTTAATGTGCGCACTATTATGGTGCGATTATTGCTTGTAATGCGCCAAATTTGTTCGTTGGGGGGGGTAAAGATGGAGCATTTAAAATCAGGCAGTGATGTCTTGTTTGTATTAATGGGGGCGGTGATGGTGTTGGCGATGCATGCGGGTTTTGCCTTCCTGGAAGTCGGCACGGTGCGCAAGAAGAACCAGGTCAATGCCCTAGTCAAGATCATCGTTGATTTCGCGGTGTCGACCCTGGCCTATTTCTTCATCGGATACGGTGTGGCCTATGGCACATCATTCTTCTCAAACGCCCATACCTTGGTCGACAAGAACGGCTACGAGTTGGTGAAGTTCTTTTTCCTCCTCACGTTTGCCGCGGCGATCCCCGCCATTATCTCCGGCGGCATCGCCGAACGCGCCAAGTTCAATCCACAACTGGCGGCCACCGCCATCCTGGTCGGGTTTGTCTATCCGTTTTTCGAAGGGATCAGCTGGCACGGTAACTTCGGTCTACAGGCATGGTTGATGGACCACTTCGGCGCGGCCTTTCATGATTTCGCCGGTTCGGTGGTCGTCCATGCCATGGGCGGCTGGCTGGGTTTGATGGCGGTATTGATGTTGGGACCGCGCCACGGGCGCTATACCAAGGACGGCAGGATCACCGCCCATCCGCCCTCCAATATCCCTTTTCTCGCCCTGGGGGCGTGGATATTGACGGTGGGTTGGTTCGGCTTCAATGTCATGTCGGCCCAGTCCATAACCGCGGTCAACGGGTTGGTTGCCATCAACTCGTTGATGGCGATGGTGGGTGGGGTTTTGGCGGCCTTGGTCGCGGGTCGTTATGACCCTGGTTTCGTTCACAATGGCCCACTTGCCGGTTTGGTGGCGATTTGCGCCGGTTCCGATCTCATGCATCCCGTCGGTGCCCTGATTACGGGTGTGGTGGCGGGTGTCTTGTTCGTGTGGACCTTCACGCTTACTCAGAATCGCTGGAAGATAGACGATGTGTTGGGGGTATGGCCTTTGCACGGTCTGTGCGGCGCGTGGGGCGGGATTGCCGCCGGTATCTTCGGTTCTTCTGCCCTGGGCGGTATGGGCGGGGTGAGCTTCATGTCGCAGTGTATCGGTACCCTGCTGGGGGTGGCGGTGGCTATAGTGGGTGGTCTGGTAGTGTACGGCGGTTTAAAGGCCGTAGTTGGCCTGCGCCTCAGCCAGGAAGATGAATATCAAGGCGCCGATTTGAGTATCCACAAAATCGGTGCGGAGCCGCCCTACAGAGAGTGAAGCCGGTGTTGTTGCTTCATTTCTGTCGAAAGTAACTGCGGTACGGTGTCGGGTTCCATGGCCTGGCTGAAGTAGTAACCCTGCATGGTGTGGCAACCCAGGCATAACAATAATTCCATCTGAGCCTTGGTCTCGATGCCTTCGGCGACGATCTCCAAATTTAAGGTATTGGCCAAGGCGATAATGGCGGAGATGGTGGTGGCATCGTCGTCGTTATTGCTGATATTAGTGATAAAGCTGCGGTCGATCTTGATGGTGCGGATCGGCGTGTGGTTCAGTTTGCTCAAAGAGCTGTAACCGGTCCCGAAGTCGTCAATGCATAAATGGACACCTACATCGGCAAGCTTGTCCAAGGTATGCAAGGTGTTTTTCATGTCACCGGCGAAGATTTTTTCCGTCAACTCCAGCTCCAGGTTGGAAGGCTGCAGGCGGGTTTCACTTAGGATATTCTTTAGATTTGCCAGCAGTTCACGGCTCTGGAATTCCTTTTCTGAAAGGTTTATCGCGATACGCGGCACGTTGAGTCCGGCGTTGAGCCAAGACTCATAATCCTGGCATGCCTTGCGCATCATCTGCCTGCCTAGCGGTAATATCAAGTTGCTTTCTTCCGCCACGGCCAGGAATTGTTCTGGAGGGATCACGCCCTTTTGGGGATGTTGCCAGCGGATCAAGGCCTCCATTGCCACGATTTCGTTGCTGGGAACATGGAAGCGCGGTTGGTAATAAATGAGAAATTCCTCGTTATCCAAGGCGCGAAGCAGATCCTTTTCCAGAGACAATCGTGTTTGAGCCCGCAGATTCATGCTGGGAGAATAAAGCTGATAGGCATTTTTCCCTTGTTCCTTGACACGGTACATGGCGACATCGGCGTTTTTGAGCAGGGCCTCCGCATCTTCGCCATCGTTGGGGAAGATGGTGATGCCGATGCTTACGCCGATGAAGAATTGGTGGTTGCGTATATCAAACGGTTTGGAAAAGAGATTGATGATCTTTTGCGCCACCTGACAAGCGTCGTGTTGGTTCGTTAGTTCATTGAGGATGATGACGAATTCATCGCCGCCGTGGCGGGCGACGGTATCTTCGGCGCGGATGCAGGTGGTGAGGCGTTGTGCGGCGATTTTCAACATGTGATCGCCCATATTGTGGCCGTAGGTATCGTTGATCAGCTTGAAACCGTCGAGGTCGCAAAATAGAATCGCCACCAGTTGATTACGCCGCGGCGCACGCATCAGGGACCGCTCGATTCGATCCAGCAATAAGCTGCGGTTGGGTAGATTGGTTAAGGCATCGTAATTGGCCAGGTAGAGTAAATGATCCTCGGTCTTCTTGCGCTCGGTGATGTCCTGTATGACCAGCACCAAACCGCCGCATTGAACATGGTCTGAGAATAACGATGACGATACCGGGACGAGACTGCCTTGCTTATTGAGGAATGTGGTTTCCATACCCTGGGCATAAGGTGCGATGGTCAGTGAATCCAGCATGGAGCGAATGAATGTCGGGTCGGCGATGAACTCGTCGATGCTGCGACCGATGAGTTCGTCTTCATGATATTTAAATAACGCGAGAGTCGCTGTGTTGACCCATTCAATATGCCGGCAGGCGTTGATGACGACCAGGGCATCCGGTACGGAGCGCAGAATATTGTTCATTTGCTCCTTGGATACCGTGGTAGTGGCGAGATTGTTGGCCATCAAGTTGAATTCACGAGCAAGTAGGCCGATTTCATCACGGCTCCACTCGGGGGCGCGGGCGTCGAAATGACCGCGTCCCAATTCCGAGGCCGATTTGACCAGTTGTTTGAGGGGAGAGGCCAGGGAGCGGGCGATAAACAGCCCGAGTGCGATGGCGAAGCCGAAGGTCAATAGGCCCGCCGCCAACAGCATATTTTGCGCGCTGCTTATGGTCTGATTGACGTCATTGTTGTCCGTGAGGAGTTGTTGCCTGGTGTAAAGCAATTGGGCATCAATGGCGCCTTCGAAGGCATGTTCACCGTTTTCAAGGTTATTGAGCGCCTCGGTCAGGTCGATGGCGGTGTCATTTTTTTCGAGCAGCTTGACGATGTTGTCACTGCTGGTTTTAAGGAACTGAGCGGTGCTGCGAGTGGCGGTTAGATAGAGTCTGTCTTTGGCAGAGGATTGATCAATTAAAGCCGAAATGGTGTTTAACGATTTGTCCAAAGGCTTGATGGCCAATTCCCGCAATTCCACCAGTTCGTTTTGCCAATCCGCCGAGGTTTGCGCCTGGTTGTGGCTGATGCCGTACTTGAGCAATGCCAGCCGCGAGGTGCTGTAGACGATGCGCGTGCCGTAATAACGTAAATTCTCTATTCGCAGCAATTGCGGCAGGGTGCGCTGCGACACGTTGTAATAGGTGGTCTTGATGGCGATGATGTTTTGCATGCCGACAAGGCCGACCACCACAGCGGTGGCGGCAATGCCTAAAAACGACAACAGGAGCTTGTGTTGAATCTTCATTATTGGCCAATGCCGTTGCGACGACCGCGTGCGCCCGATTTCTCTATACAAACATCGGCAGGTAGTGGGAGTAATTTAGCGCTGAGCTTGGAATTATAGGTGGACGTAATAAAATGATAATTTTGGGATTTCTTGAATTCTAGGGCGAAATTGCAGCCCGATAAGTCGCTGGTTGCGCCATTCTTTTATTAATTCAACTTATTACGAGTTTGATGGCGGACGCTTAACAACGCTTTAGAGTGTGGAAACGTTGGGGAAAAAGTAGTAGGTTATGCCCGGCATGCAATTCGAAGCCCGTAATTGACCGTTAATGATCCAGAAACTCTATATCAAGACCTTCGGCTGCCAGATGAACGAGTACGACTCGACCAAGATGGCGGATGTCCTGGCGGCCTCCCACGGTTTACAGCTGGTTGAGACCCCGGAACAGGGCGACGTGCTGCTATTGAACACCTGTTCCATCCGGGAAAAGGCCGAAGACAAGGTCTTTTCGGTGTTGGGGATGTGGCGCGAACTCAAGGAGCATCGTCCCGAGGTGGTCATCGGGGTGGGTGGTTGCGTGGCCAGCCAAGAGGGCGACAATATTCGCCGCCGCGCGCCCTATGTGGATATTGTGTTCGGTCCGCAGACCCTTCACCGCTTACCAAAGATGTTAGAAAAGGTGCAGCGTGAGCGTAGTCCGGCGGTGGATATCAGCTTCCCCGAGATCGAAAAGTTCGATCACCTACCCACCCCCCGTGCCGAAGGGTCCACTGCCTTTGTTTCGATCATGGAGGGTTGCAGTAAATATTGCACTTTTTGCGTCGTGCCTTATACCCGCGGTGAAGAGGTCAGTCGTCCCTTTGATGACGTCATCGCGGAAATCGTGGTGCTGGCGCAAAACGGCGTGCGGGAGGTAACCCTGTTAGGTCAAAACGTCAACGCCTATCGCGGCATGATGCACGACGGCGAGGAGGCGGATTTGGCACTGCTGATCAGCTATGTGGCGGAAATCGACGGCATAGAACGGATCCGCTACACCACCTCCCACCCCATGGAATTTTCCGACCGCTTGATTCAGGCCTATGCCGATGTCCCTAAATTGGTTAGCCACCTCCACTTGCCGGTGCAAAGCGGTTCCGATCGAGTTCTGGCCCAGATGAAGCGCGGGCACACTATCATGGAATACAAATCCAAGATTCGCCGATTGCGGGCGCTGCGGCCGGATCTGAGCCTGTCCTCGGATTTCATTATCGGTTTTCCCGGTGAGACCGATGCCGACTTTCAAGCCACCATGGGTTTGATCGAAGAGGTCGGTTTCGATAATTCCTTTAGCTTCATTTACAGCCCCCGTCCCGGGACGCCGGCGGCGGCCTTCCCGGATGACGTCCCGACGGAGGTGAAAAAGCACCGGTTGGCGATTCTACAACGGCGGATTCGTGAGATGAGCGAGGCCATCAGTCAGGCTATGGTGAATACGGTGCAGCAGGTGCTCGTAGATGAAGGTGGCTCGTAGAGGGTCCCTCACGCAAAGACCCTGATATGATGTGCGGGCGCACCGAAAATAACCGGGTGGTCAATTTCAGCGGGGAAAGGGGCCAGATCGGCCATCTGCTGCCCGTGCGCATCACCGAGGCGCTGCCCAATTCCCTGCGGGGAGAGCCTATTCAAGATTATGATAATAAAAGGTTTCAGACTTCAATGGTGGGGTTTTGAGCAGCCTGTGGTCGTTGCGCGCCGCGGTATTTTCGACTATCTTACCGATTAAATACCTTCACTAGTTTTCCATTTGAAAGTTCAGCCAGATTCTTTCGACTTCACCTTAGAACCCGCCGACAACGAGCGTCTCGCCAACTTATGCGGGCAATTCGATGAACACCTTCGTCAGGTTGAAGGTCGTTTAGGGGTAGAGGTAACCAACCGGGGAAATTACTTTCGCGTAATCGGTGATGCTGCGCCGGTACAACTGGCGGGAAAGGTGCTGAAGAACCTCTATTCCAAGACCGCAAAGATCAATTTGACGCCTTCACAAGTACACTTAGTCTTGCAGCAGGTCGGGGCCGATGCCCAGCAGGAAAATGATGATGATGACGTGGCCGATGGGCCATTGACCATCCAGACCAGACGAGGCTTGATCAGCGGTCGCGCCCTCAATCAGCAGCGCTATCTGCGGAATATCCTGGAGAACGATATTAATTTCGGTATCGGTCCGGCGGGTACCGGTAAGACCTATCTGGCCGTGGCCTGCGCCGTACAAGCCTTGGAACAGGAACAGGTGGGGCGAGTGGTGCTTACCCGTCCGGCGGTGGAGGCCGGCGAACGCTTGGGTTTTCTTCCCGGTGATTTGGCGCAAAAGATCGATCCTTACTTACGCCCCCTATACGATGCCCTCTATGAAATGCTGGGGTTCGACCGGGTAGCTAAGCTGGTGGAACGCAACGTGATCGAGATTGCACCGCTGGCCTACATGCGGGGACGGACCTTGAACGATTCGTTCATCATTCTCGATGAAGCCCAGAACACCACCGTCGAACAGATGAAGATGTTTCTTACTCGCATCGGGTTCGGCTCCAAGGCGGTGATCACTGGCGATGTCACCCAGGTGGACTTGCCTCGCGGCCGCTTGTCGGGGCTGCGGCATGTGGTCGAAGTGCTCAGAGATGTAGACGGCATCAGTTTTACCTTTTTCAAAGCGGCGGACGTGGTGCGTCATCCCTTGGTGCAAAGCATCGTCACTGCCTACGAGAGCTTTGAAAAGAATGCCCCACCGACCGCCCCGGATCAGGAAACATGAACTTCATCGTAGACGTGCAATATACCCAAGAGATTTCGCCGTCGGTGGAAGGTGAACTTCCTGGACCTGACGATTTTCAACGCTGGGTCGGTGCGGCCCTATCGGGTCGGCGTGAGGCCGGTGAACTGACCATCCGCGTAGTGGGTGAGGCGGAAAGCGCCGAACTCAATCAAACCTATCGTCACCGCAGTGGGCCGACCAATGTTCTGTCGTTTCCCAGCGAGAATTCTCTCTACTTGGACCCGCCGCTTTTGGGCGACTTGGTTATCTGTGCGCCCCTGGTGGCGCGCGAGGCCCGTGAGCAATGTATCGCGGCCATCGACCATTGGGCCCACTTGACGGTGCATGGTACGTTGCATCTGTTGGCTTACGACCATGAAACAGCCGGTGATGCCGAGGTGATGGAAGGGTTGGAGGCCGAGATCCTTATTGCCTTGGGCTATACGGATCCCTATGCGGGCGAAAAGGAGACCTTGACGGCTTTCTGAAACGCCGAAGATTGTTTTCTATGTTTTGCGATATCAATAAATAGAGGTGTGCTGTAGAAATCATGGCTGTAGAGCGAACAAATAACGGTAGTTCATCCCGTTCCTGGTTCGAGCGCCTAAGCTTTGCGCTATTGGGGGAGCCCAAGGACAGGGAACAATTGGTAGAGTTGTTGCGCGACGCCCAACAGCGTGAGTTATTGGATCCTGAGGCCCTGGCCATGATCGAAGGGGTGTTGCAGGTGGCTGAGATGCAAGTGCGCGATATCATGGTGCCGCGCGCCCAGATGGCGGTGGTGGAACGCGATGCCAGGATGGAGGCGATCTTGCCGGTGGTCATTGAATCGGCCCATTCCCGTTTCCCGGTAATCGGAGACAACCGCGATGAGGTGGTGGGTATCCTGCTCGCCAAGGATTTGCTGACGTATTATGGTAGTGAGCAGAACAAGGAATTCAACGTGCGTGACATCCTTCGCCCTGCGGTATTTATCCCGGAGAGCAAGCGGCTCAATGTGTTGTTGAAAGAGTTTCGCGCCAGCCGCAACCATATGGCTATCGTGGTCGACGAATACGGCGGTGTTGCGGGTCTGGTCACCATTGAAGACGTGCTGGAACAGATTGTGGGTGAGATCGTCGATGAGCACGACATTGAAGAAGACGCCTACATCAAGAAGCATAATGACAATATCTATGCGGTCAAGGCGCTGACGCCCATTGAAGAATTCAATCAGTATTTTTCATCGACATTCAGTGACGATGAATTCGATACCATCGGTGGTTTGGTGATGCACCGTTTCGGTCGCTTGCCTCGCCGCAGCGAGGTGATCAGCATTGATCGTTTCCGTTTCAAGGTGCTGAATGCCGACAGTCGCCGGATTCACTTGCTGCAGGTGACGGAACGTCGCACCAGCGGTGTTCAGGACGACAAGACCGCTGCGGGCGGAGAGCAATAACGCCGGTGCGATTACGCCTGGCGTAGCGCTGACCCTACATGGCCGGTTCCTCCCCTCTCGATATTGATTCGCATCATTCATTCGATTCCCGTTTGCGCCGTTTGACCGATTTGCTGGCCGGTCGCTGGGGGGGATGGTTGAGCCTGCTGGCCGGCGGGTTGCTGCCCCTTGCCTTCGCGCCCTTCGATTTTTTCCCTGCCGCGGTGCTTGCCCCCGCATTGCTGTATGTACTGTGGCTGGATGCCCCCCGCAAACGGGCCCTGCAGCGCGGTTATCTGTTCGGATTGGGAATGTTCGGCGTCGGCGTCAATTGGGTATTCGTGAGCATGTACGAATACGGCGGGGTGGGCTTGCTGTTATCCTTGTTTCTCACCTCCCTGCTGATCGCCTTCCTGGCCTTGTTCCCCGCGATACTGGGATATCTGTTAGCGCGTCTTTTTCAGGGCGCGACGATGGAATGGCGCCTGGGCGCGATCTTTCCCGCCGGTTGGGTGTTGTTTGAGTGGATACGCGGTTGGTTTCTCACGGGCTTTCCCTGGTTGAATCTAGGCTATAGCCAATTGGCATCGCCCCTGGGTGGGCTGGCGCCGGTGGCGGGCGTCTATGGTGTGTCGTTGGCGGTGGCGTTGTCGGCGGGATGGTTGGCGCTGATCCTCGTCACCAAAAATCGGCGGAGGCGGGTGATGTGGGGTGTTGCGCTACTGGCTTTGTGGATAGTGTGTGCAATTTTACACACCGTGTCGTGGACCCAGCCGACGGGCAAACCGTTGCGCGTGACCTTATTGCAGGGGGATATCCCCCAGGATATCAAGTGGCAGTGGGATGTGCGTGAACCTACGGTGGAACTCTATGCCAAATTGACCCGCCAGCATTGGGACAGTCAGTTGATCGTGTGGCCGGAGAGTGCCCTCCCCGAGTTGTATGGCGAAGCAAAGGATTTCCTCGATGGGATGGGTAAGGAGGCCAGGGCGCATCACACTGATCTATTGATAGGCGTGTTGTATGAGGATCCGGCCACGGGCCGCTATTACAACAGCATGGTCAGTGTGGGCAGCGCCCGCAAGTTCTATCACAAGCACCATCTCGTCCCCTTTACCGAGTATCTGCCGTTAAAGAATCTGCTGGGTGGGATCGTGGACTTCATGCAGGTGCCCATGTCGGACTTCAGTGCGGGTCCGGCGCACCAGTCGCCGTTGGCGGTGGCGGGACAACAAGCGGGGATCTCCATTTGTTATGAGGACGCCTTCGGCGAAGAGGTCATTCGGGAACTGCCCAAGGCCACGTTATTGGTCAATGTCAGCAACGATGCCTGGTTCGGTCATTCCATCGCGCCTCAGCAACATCTGCAAATCGCCAGCATGCGTGCCGCCGAGACCGGACGACCGTTGTTGCGCGCCACCAATACCGGTGTGTCGGCCATTGTCGATCCCAAGGGCCGCATCCGGCAGGTCGCGCCGCAATTCGAAGTGGCTGCACTGTCGGGTGAGGTCCAGCCGATGCGAGGAGCGACGCCTTATGTGCGTGTCGGTAACAGTCTGGTAGTAATAATCATCGCGCTGTTACTGGTGATTCCCGGGATCCTGCTGCGTCGCCGCCATCGGCGCTGAAGAGGCGGTGGGTTGATACCGAATCCTTGTGGCCTTGGCAGTGCCTAATAGGCGGGATTTGACGACCTCGACACAACGGACAAGGAAAAGGTGAAAGAGGCGCCGTTGCCCGGCGTGCTGTTCACTTCGATGGACTGCTGGTGGAGATCAAGGATCTGTTTGGCGATGGCCAGTCCCAGGCCGGCATGTCCCTTGCCACGGTGTTCATTGCCCGCTTGATAGAAGCGGTCGAAGATTCGCGGCAGATCGGCCGATGCGATGCCGCGGCCGCTGTCGTTGACCGTGACCAGGACCCGTTCGGCGTCCTGGCGTAGAGTCACCAATACCTTGCCGTTACGCGGCGTGTGTTCCAGGGCATTTTCAATCAGGTTCTCCAACACCCGTTCGATGAGACCGATCTCCGCCGCCACTCGCGGTAAATCGCCGCTGATGACTATATCCAGCTGGATGTCGCGTTGCTGCGCCTGCAGCTGAAATTTTTGTACCACGTCTTGGACCAATTCCGCGGGACTGAACGGTTCACAACGCGGCGGCGTGCGGGTGGCATCGAGTTTCGCCAACTCGAACAGATCCATGACCAAGCGGGTAAGGCGTTCGCTGTGACGCAAGGCGATGTCGAGATACTCGCGGCGTTCCGCTTCGCTGAGGGTGGCGGCCTTGAGTTGCAGGGTCTCGAGATAGCCGTGCAGTGATGCCAGCGGCGTGCGCAGGTCGTGTGAGACCTGCGCCACCAGTTCGCGGCGCAAGCTGTCTTGGGCCTTGAGTTCATCCAGTTGCTTGATAATGCGTTCGGCCATTTGGTCGAAGGTGGCGCCCAGACGGTCGATCTCGTCGGGACTGTGTCGCGCTGCGTCGCCGTACGGTACGTAGGCGCTGAGATTGCTGATGCGGAAACTGTCCATCAGCCACGTCAGGCGGCGTAGACGGCGGGTCAGGAGGTGAAAGATCAGCAGACCCGCCAGCAGCCCGAAGATCAGGCTGCCTGCCACCGTCCAACCGCTCATGCGCAGAAAATAACTTTCACGGATCGCGTGATTGACCGCGTCGAATTCTTCACCTTGCAACACCACGTATAAATAGCCTTCCGGATTGGCGGCGGAGGGGATGGGGGTGACGGAGAAGGCCTTGCGCCGATCGTAACTGCGCGGGTCGTCTCCCAGGATGGGATAGGCATCGTCGCGGAGAAAGGCGCGAATCGGGCCCAACGAGACATGCTTGCGCTTGACCTTGCCCGGGTCGGCGGAATAAGACAGGATCTTGCCGTTACGGTCGAGCAGGTAGATCTCGATGCCGGGATTGATCACCATGTAATCGTGGAAGGTTTCTTTGAGCTTGGCCTCGTTGAGTCGGCCTTCTTCCACCAGGTTGCGGTCGGCCACCAGGTTGCGGGCGAGATCATGATTGAGTTTCTGGTTGACCTCGCGCAGGTAGTGATGGGTGGCCGAGACGGTGAGCAAGGTATAGATCACACCGATCGACAGCAATAACAACAGCAGGACCGAGGCCAGCCGGGCGTAAAGGGTGCGAAAC
>CAYWIQ010000017.1:0-15744 GCA_964458405.1 uncultured Chromatiaceae bacterium | reverse complement strand
TGAACTTGGTGGCCATGCCGATGAAGGCGGTCACCCACATCCAGAACAGGGCGCCAGGCCCACCCAGGGAGATGGCGGTGGCCACCCCGGCGATGTTGCCGGTCCCCACGGTGGCGGACAAGGCGGTGGACAGCGCCTGGAAGTGGGAGACCTCGCCCACGTCCTTGTGACTGCTGTAACGGCCGCCTACCAGTTGGGTGGCGTGACGAAAACCGCGGATCTGTATGAGGCCCATGCGTATCGTGAGATAGATGCCGGTACCGAGCAGGACCAGCAAGGTGATGGCGTTTCCCCATAACAGCCCGGAGAGTTGGCCGGTTTTTTCCGTAAGGGTGGTGATCCAGGTATCCAAGCGCTTTCTCCCTCAGGGCTCGATTATAGCCGTAGTCGCGTAAAAAAATATGGTAACGTGCATGCAATAAAAGGGCCTAATATGACGGACATCGAACGATTACTCGAAATCATGGCCACCTTGCGCGATCCCCAGCGGGGTTGTCCCTGGGACCGCGAACAGACCTTCGCCACCATCGTGCCGCACACCATCGAAGAGGCCTATGAGGTGGCGGATGCCATCGAGCGTGGCGACATGGATGAATTGCGTGATGAGTTGGGCGACCTGCTGTTCCAAGTGGTGTTCTATGCGCGCATGGCGGAGGAGGCGGGTCATTTCGATTTCAGCGCCGTGGTGGCGGCCATCGTTGATAAGCTGACGCGACGCCATCCCCATGTGTTCGGCGATGCCCAAGTCGCCAGCGCGGCAGAGCAGAGCGAGGAATGGGAGCGGCACAAGGCCGCCGAGCGGGCGGCCAAGGCGGGCGGTGAGGCGCCCAGCGTGTTGGACGGGGTGAGTATGGCCTTGCCGGCCTTGAGTCGGGCCGTGAAGCTACAGCGCCGTGCGGCGCGGGTCGGCTTCGACTGGCGTGAACTCCCCGAGGTGCTGGGCAAGGTGGCGGAGGAATTGGACGAAGTGCGCGCAGAGGTAGACGGTAATGGTGGCCATGCGCGTCTGCGTCATGAGATCGGCGATCTGCTGTTGGCGGCCAGCAATCTGGCGCGCTTTGCCGATATCGACCCCGAGAGCGCCCTGCGCGAGGCCAACGCGCGCTTCGAGCGGCGCTTTCGCAGCATCGAAGCAGGGTTGGCGCAACAGGGTCGCACCCCCGAACAGTCAAACCTGGCCGAGATGGAGCAATTGTGGCGGCGCGCTAAAGAAGAGGAACGGTAGGTTTGAATGGTTGCGTGGCGCGGCTTTATATCAGGTCATGTCGGCCGAAGATTATAGAATGCAAAGCAAGCATCATAGATTACAGCAGCACTGGTGAGTTGCGATATGAGCGAGAACAATGCCCTGATTCAGGATAAAAAACGACAAGCCTTCGCATTAGCACAGGCCGAGCGTTTAGATGAGGCACTGTCTCTTTATCGGGAGATTTGCGAGCAAGACCCGGCAGATGCCGAGTCGTGGTTCATGGTGGGCACGCTATACGGGCGTATCGGTAGTGTGGGTGATGCGGAGGACGCCTTGCGCAAGACGGTGAGCCTGCAACCCGATTCCGCCGCGGCCCATCTCAATCTTGGGCAGACTCTGGAACTGCAGGACAAGGTCACCGAGGCCGAGGAGTGCTTCCGCCGCGCGTTGGCATTGAAATCGGACCTGGCCGATGCCTATGACGGTTTGGGGCGGCTCTGTCAAAAGGCAGGCGATATGCGCGCCGCCATTCCCTATCATCGCGAGGCCATCAAACTGAATCCGGCGCTGACCGCGGCATATCTTTCCTTGGCCAAGGCCTGTATTCATTTGTGTGCCTATGACGTGGCGACCGACAGCATCGAAGCCGCCTTGCGCCTCGCCCCGGGGAATGCCGGGGCATACTACGATCTCGCCTACGCACATACCGGTCAAGGACGCTTTCAAGACGCCTTGAGCGACATCCGAAGGGCCTTGCAGCTCAAGCCGGATTACATTGAAGCAACGGCCCTCGAGGCACATATCCTGGAACGTTTAAACGATGGCCCCGGCGCCTTGGCCTGCCTGCGGCCGGTACTGGATCGTTATCAGAACTGTCCGGAAGTCGCCTTGGTCTATGCCACTCTCACTCACTTCACCAAGGATTTCGA
This sequence comes from uncultured Chromatiaceae bacterium, assembly GCA_964458405.1. Taxonomy (GTDB): domain Bacteria; phylum Pseudomonadota; class Gammaproteobacteria; order DRLM01; family DRLM01; genus JARRQJ01. The sequence goes on along the minus strand of CAYWIQ010000017.1, from coordinate 13,626 downwards.
TGGTGCGATCGCGCGCCTGGAAGGTTTGTTAACCAAGGATAGCCTGTCGGACACGCATCGTACCCAGATCCATTTCAGTTTAGGCAAGCTCTACGACAAGCACGGCAAATATGCCCAGGCCTTTTCCCATTACCAGGGCGCGAACCGACTGGTGCCGGTGACCTTCGATACCCAGGCATGGGATGGACGGATCACAAAGCTGATAAATACCTTCAATCGCGATGCCATGATCCACGCGCCGCGGGCGCGCAACGCATCGGAGATGCCGATCTTCATCGTGGGGATGCCGCGTTCCGGGACTACCTTGGTGGAGCAGATCCTGTCCATGTGCAGCGGGGTAGAGGCGGCGGGTGAACTGGAGACCATCGGGGAGTTATTCGGTGACATGCAGGAGGTGCTTGACCACTCTTCTTCCGCTCTAGGCATCGCCCAGCTGTCTGGCGAGTATTATGATGGTTGGGCACAGCGTTATCTTGAACTGTTGGCAACCAGATACCCGGCGGCACAGCGGGTGACGGACAAATACCCGCAGAATTTTTTGCATCTGGGGTTCATCGCCCTTTTGTTTCCCAAAGCGCGGATCATCCATTGTACGCGTGACCCCTTGGATACCTGTCTGTCGTGCTATTTTCAGAGATTTGTCGGCGAACAATCCTATGCTTATGATTTGGCCGACCTGGGAACCTATTATCGTCAATATCAACGCTTGATGGATCATTGGCGCACGGTGTTGGATATGCCCATCTTCGAGGTGTGCTATGAGGATTTGGTGGGTGATCCGGCAAGGCTAGGTCGGCAAATGGTGGAATTTTGCGGGCTGCCCTGGGATGAACGATGTCTGGAATTCCACAAGAGCGAGCGCGCTGTTGCCACTGCGAGTTATCAGCAGGTGCGCCGACCCATCTATTCCAGTTCGATAGGTCGTTGGCAGCATTACGCGGAGTATCTTGATCCTCTCAAACAGGCCCTTGGCGGCGATTGACGCCATAAATTTCTTTCCTAGCGTGTCCGGGTAATCGCCACCGGCCGCTTCAGCGAATACCCGAACCAGCCGAAAACCCTTGTTGTGTAAGCTATTTGCACATTGACTGCCAAACGGTAGCGGATCATCTCATGAGTAAAGACAGCGTCCTTGCCCGGGCCAAGAAGCGCCATGCCCTGGCCTGCCTACAAGCCAATCGTATTGGCGAGGCCGTCGTGCTTTATCAGAAATTCTGCGAATCGGATCCGGACGACGCCGCGTCGTGGTTTATGCTGGGTACGCTCTATGGCCGCTTGGGCCGTCTCGGCGAGGCGGAGAGCGCCTTGCGCAAAGCAGTGGATGTGGATCCCAACTTCGCCCAGGCGCAACTCACCCTGGGGCAGGCCCTGGCGCTTCAAGGCCGGGTTGACGAGGCCGAGGAGTGCTTTCGCCGTGCGCTCGAATCAAAACCGGATTTGGCCGATGCCCACGACGCCTTAGGCAGGCTCGCCCGGCAGCGCGGTGATCTCGAAAACGCCGTGCTCTATCATAGATGCGCCTTGCAGATTAATCCGCAGCGGGCCGTAAGCCAGCTTGCCCTGGCCAGGGCCTTGCGTCAGTTGGGTGACCTCGGTGAAGCCGCTACCGCCATCGAACAGGCGCTGCAGCTCGCTCCCGATCAAGCCGAAGCCTATTACGATTTGGCTACTGTACGCATGGGTCAAGAGCAATACGATGAGGCCCTGGCTGCCATCCGCCGCGCCAAGCAACTCAAGCCCGATGACATCGCCGTCGAGGCGTTGCAGGCCTCCATTTTGGAACGCCTTTGCGATGACCAGGGTTCCTTGGAGGCGCTTACGCCCTTGTTGGATCGTTATCAGGATTATCCCGAGTCGGCTTTGACCTATGGCCGTTTGTGCCGTTTCACCGGCGATTATGATGGGGCAATTACCCGGCTGCACACCTTGTTGAGCCGGGACGATCTGGCGACGGACCTTCGCGCCCGGATCCATTTCGGTCTGGGTGAACTCTATGATCAGCGCGGCGAATACGACCAGGCCTTTAGCCATTACCAGGACGGTAATCGCCTCGGTCCGATTCGCTTCGATAGCCAGGTGTCGGAGAGACACATCCATCGCTTGACCCATAGCTTCGATCACGAGGCCTTATTGCGTGCCCCACGGGCGGGAAATTGTTCTGAGCGGCCGATCTTCATCGTTGGAATGCCGGGTGCGGGGACGGCGCTGGTGGAACACATACTGGCTATGTATCCGGAAGTGGCGGCCGCGTATACAGTATCGAACATCGACCGGCTGGCGGCAGACTTCCAGGCGGTTCTTGAACATACCCAGCCGGGTAACGACATCACCCAGCTCACCAGAGAACAATGCGACGCCTTGGCCCAACCCTATCTCGACCGGCTGGAACAAGAGTTCCCGCAGGCGCTACGGGCCACCGACAGACAGCCGCAGAATTTTCTGCATCTGGGTGTCATTGCCTTGTTGTTTCCCATGGCGCGGATCATCCACTGTGTTCGTGATCCCCTGGACACATGTTTGTCAGTCTATTTCCATGAGTCGGGCGGCGATTATCCCTATGCCTACCGGTTGGCCGACCTGGGCGCGTATTACCGACAATATCAGTATTTGATGAGTCATTGGGCGGCGGTTCTGGATTTACCCATTCTCGAATTGCATTACGAGGACTTGCTGCGTCAACCCGCCAAGGTGGGCCGGGCCATGGTGGAGTTTTGCGGTCTTAAGTGGGACAAGGGTTGTCTGAAGTTACTTAAGGATAGACGGCGCGTCGCCGGCGACGCCATTGGCCGTTGGCAGCATTACACCGATCAACTGCAACCGCGCAGGCAGTCCCTCGCCGGTCAATAGCTGTCATGACAAACGTTGGCGGGTGTGGGGCAGGTCGAAGTCCAACAACGGTCCCTTGGGTACGATGCCGGTGGGATTGATGGTTGGATGGCTGCGATAGTAGTGGATCTTGATGTGATCCATGTTCACTGTCGCCGCCACCCCCGGCACCTGGTAGAGGTCGCGCACATAATCCCACAGGTTGGGGTAGTCCATCAGCCGCCGCAGGTTGCATTTGAAGTGTCCGTAATACACCGCATCGAAGCGTACCAGGGTGGTAAATAGCCGCCAGTCCGCGGCGGTGATGCGATCCCCCAGTAGATAACGCCGGCGCGACAAACGTCCTTCCAGTTTATCCAGTGCGGCGAACAACGAATCGAAGGCCTCTTCATAGGCGGCCTGACGGGTGGCGAACCCCACCTTGTATACGCCGTTATTCACGCCATGGTAGACCTCGTCGTTGATGGCCCCCATCTCCTCTTCCAGTTCTTCGGGAAAGAAATCCGGTCCGTTGCCGGCGAAGGCGTCGTTCAGCATGCGGATGATCTCGGCGGATTCGTTATTGACGATGGTGCGGGTGTGTTTATCGAACAACACCGGTACCGTGACCCTGCCGGTATAATCGGGCTTGGTCTGGGTGTAAAGCTGGTGCAGGTGGCTGAAGCCGTTGATCGCGTCGGCGATGCAATCGGGGTAGTCGCTGAAGGTCCAGCCCTGGGGGCCCATGTAGGGATCGACCACCGACAGCGATATACTGTCTTCCAGTCCTTTCAGCTTGCGAAAGATCACCGTGCGGTGCGCCCACGGGCAGGCCAGCGACACGTAGAGATGATAACGTCCCGCCTCCGCCGGAAAGCCGGATGAGCCGTCCGCCGTTACCCAATGGCGGAAACTGCTGTCCTGGCGTACGAAGCGCCCCCCGGTCTTTTCGGTCGGATACCACTTGTCTTGCCACTGACCGTTGACGAGTAATCCCATGGGCGACTCCTTTCTGCTTGATGAGTGCAGTGCTTCGAATGAGGGCCGGCATGGGGGAATAACGCGCCGGCCGTCCGTTTATAACATGAAGCGCCGTGGCCGGGGCAAGGGCGGTTCATGCACGCGGTGGATTTGCCGCGTAAAATAGCAAGTTTTCTTCCGGGTGGATGATTAGTGGCTCGCCAAGACCAACTCGCATCCTTGGGCGCTGACATTGCTTTATGTCTGCGCCGCGATCAACACGTCCTGCAGCGGCGCCTGCGCAAGCTGCATCATGCCCGCGGCGCTGGCGATGCGGCGTGGGCGTCGCTGAGTGCGGATATAGAGGCCTCCAAGGCGCGCCGTGAGCAGCGCCGGGCGGCGTTGCCGGTCCCCGACTTTCCCGAAGAACTGCCGGTGTCGGCGCGGCGCGAGGAACTGGCGAAGGCCATCGCCGATCACCAGGTGGTGATCGTGTGCGGTGAAACCGGTTCGGGCAAGACCACCCAACTGCCCAAGATCTGCCTGGGCTTGGGTCGCGGCGCGGCGGGGATGATCGGTCATACCCAACCGCGGCGCATAGCGGCCCGCAGCGTGGCGGCGCGGGTCGCCGAAGAACTTGGTACGCCCATCGGTCAGACCGTGGGCTACAAGGTACGGTTCAGCGATCACACCAGTCCCGAGGCCTACATCAAGGTGATGACCGACGGCATCCTGCTGGCCGAGACCCAGCATGATCGCTACCTGAATCACTACGATACCTTGATCATCGACGAGGCCCACGAGCGCAGTCTCAACATCGATTTTCTGCTGGGTTATCTCAAGCAGCTGCTGCCCAAGCGCCCCGACCTCAAACTGATCATTACCTCGGCCACCATCGACCCCCGGCGTTTCGCCGAGCATTTCGGCGGCGCGCCCGTCGTCGAGGTATCGGGGCGTACCTATCCGGTGGAAGTGCGCTACCGTCCGTTGCTGGTGGAAGACGAGGACGGTCGCGACCGTGATCTGCAGCAGGCGGTGGTCGATGCGGTGGATGAGTTGGGGCGCGTTGATCGCGGCGATATTCTCATCTTTCTCAGCGGCGAGCGGGAGATTCGCGCCACCGCCGAGGCCTTGCGCAAACACCACCCGCCCCACACCGAGATCCTGCCCCTGTACGCGCGGTTGTCCGCCGCGGAACAGAATAAAGTGTTTCAGCCCCACAACGGGCGCCGCATTGTGCTCGCCACCAATGTGGCCGAGACATCGCTCACCGTACCCGGTATCCGCTTCGTCATCGATACCGGCCTGGCGCGCATCAGCCGCTACAGCCATCGTGCCAAGGTGCAGCGTCTGCCCGTCGAGCCGGTCTCCCAGGCCTCCGCCAACCAACGCGCCGGCCGTTGCGGCAGGGTGGCCGCCGGCATATGCGTGCGTCTCTACAGCGAAGAAGATTATGCCCAGCGCCCGCTGTTCACCGCCCCCGAGATCCAGCGCAGCAACCTGGCGGCGGTGATCCTGCAGATGGAGGTGCTGGCGCTGGGGGACGTGGCGCAATTTCCGTTCATCGATCCGCCGGATCCGCGACTGATCAAGGACGGCTATCAAACCTTGCTGGAGCTGGGCGCGGTGGATGAGGTGCGATGCCTATCACCCTTGGGGCGTGACCTGGCGCGATTGCCGCTGGACCCGCGCCTGGGCCGCATGATCATCGCCGCCCGCAAGGAGCAGTGTCTCAGCGAAGTTTTGATCATCGCCGCCGCCCTGGCGGTGCAGGATCCCCGTGAACGGCCGTTGGAGGCGCAGCAGGCGGCGGACCAGAAGCACGCCCGGTTTGGCGATGAACGTTCGGATTTTCTCGCCTACCTCAAGCTGTGGGAGCATTATCACGAGCAGGGCCGCCATTTGAGCAACAACAAGCTGCGCAAATACTGCCGGGAGAATTTCCTCTCCTACGTGCGCATGCAGGACTGGCGGGATATCCATTCCCAACTGCTGGGACTGCTCAAGCCCATGGGTTATCGCCTCAATCAGCAGCCGGCGGATTACGCTCCCATCCACCGCGCCTTGTTGAGCGGGTTGTTGGGCAACATCGGCAGCAAGGGCGAGGAACGCGACTATCTCGGCGCGCGCGGCACCCGGTTTCATATCTTCCCCGGTTCCGCCCTATTCAAGAAATCTCCCAAATGGCTGGTGGCGGCGGAGCTGGTGGAGACCACCCGCCTCTACGCCCGCACCGTGGCCAAGATCGAACCGGAATGGGTGGAGCAAATCGCTCCCCAGCTGGTGAAACACCATTACTTCGATCCCCATTGGGAAAAGTCCCAACGGGCGGTCATGGGTTACGAGCGCGTCAGTCTCTACGGTCTACCGTTGATCCCGCGGCGCAAGATCCATTACGGCCGCATCGATCCCAAGCTCAGCCGCGAGCTGTTCATTCGCGGCGCCCTGGTGGCCGGCGAGTATGAAACCCGCGCACCGTTCTTCGCCCATAATCAGGCGGCGATCCGCGACGTGGAAGCGTTGGAACACAAGGCGCGGCGCCGCGACATCCTGGTGGATGAACAGACCTTGTTTGAGTTCTACGACGAGCGCATCCCCACCGACATCTGCGACGGGCGCAGTTTCGAACGCTGGCGCAAGCAAGTGGAACGCGATCATCCCCAACGCCTATTGCTCACCCAGGATTATTTGATGCAGCGCCGCGCCGCCGAGGTCAGCGCCGAGCAGTTCCCCGATCATCTCGGCATCGCCAGCATGCGGCTGCCCTTGAGCTATCATTTCGAGCCCGGTCATCCCTTGGACGGCGTGACGCTGACCGTACCTCTGGCCTTGCTCAATCAGCTTGATCCAGAGCGCCTACAATGGCTGGTGCCTGGCCTACTGCGCGACAAAATCATCGCCCTGCTCAAGTCCCTGCCCAAGGCCTTGCGCCGTAACTTCGTGCCGGCACCCAATTTCGCCGATGCCTGCCTGCAGGCCATGTCGAATGATCCTTTAAACCGGCTCTCCCTCTCCCTCTCCCCTCGGGGGAGGGTTAGGGGTGAGGGGAGTTTATATCAAACGCTCGCTGCCCAATTGCAGCGCATGACCGGTGTCACGGTGCCGACTGATACCTGGCAGGAAGATGCCCTGCCGCCTCATCTGCGCATGAACATCAAGGTGGTGGCCGCCGACGGTGAGACGGTGGTGGCCATGGGCCGGGATTTGGCGCGTCTGCAAGGTGAGCAGGGCGAGCAGGCCGCCGCCACCTTTGCTGAGTTGCCCAGTAATGACTTCGAGCGTGAGGCAGTGACGGAATGGGACTTCGGTGATCTGCCGGCTCAAGTGGAATTCCAACGCCACGGCATGAGCCTCATCGGTTATCCGGCCCTGGTGGCGGAAGGCGACGGCGTCGCCCTGCGCCTGTTGGATTCCGCGGCCAAGGCGGAGAGCGCCATGCGCGGCGGCGTGCGGCGCTTGTACATGCTACAGGGCCGGGAGCGGATCAAGTATCTGGAAAAAAACCTGCCGGGTATTCAGGCCATGTGCCTGCACTACGCGGGCATTGGTGATTGCACCGCCCTCAAAACCGACCTGCTTACCGCCATTGTCGAACAGGCCTTCCTCGCCGACCGGCCTCTGCCACGCAGCGCCAAGCAGTTCGAAGCACTCAAGGCAACGGCCATGCCCCGTCTTGTTCCCGTGGCCAACGAACTGTGTGCCTGGGTGGCCGAAACCCTGGCTATGTATCATTCACTGGCCAGGCGTCTCAAGGGCGCGCTCAAGCCGGCCTGGTTGAAATCCCTAAGCGATATCCAGGATCAATTGCAACATTTGGTGTATCCCGGATTCGTCACCGCCACCCCTTATGACCAGCTGCCCCACCTGCCGCGCTATCTCAAGGCGGTGGAACTGCGCCTCGCCAAGCTCGAACAGCACGCCGGGCGTGACGCGCCGCTGCTGGCCCAGTTGGCGCCGTTGTGGCAGGCCTATTGGCAACGCGCCGAAAAACAGCGCAAGCAGGACGTGGTCGATCCCGCCTTGGAGGAATACCGCTGGCTGTTGGAGGAACTACGGGTGTCGTTGTTCGCCCAGGAACTCAAGACAGCGGTGCCGGTGTCGGTGAAACGCCTGCAGCGGCAATGGGCGGCGCTGGTCCCATGACATCCGATTCGGCGTTTTAGCCCGCGGCGAAATGGGTTACTCTCTGCCCCCACGCATTTAACAACCAAGAAAGGACAAGCTGATGGCAATCGCCATGGTATTGCATCTGCTGGCGGCAGTGGTGTGGGTCGGCGGCATGTTCTTCGCCTACATGGTATTGCGCCCGGTGGCGGCGGGGACCTTGGAGACGCCGCAGCGGCTTACCTTGTGGGCACGGGTGTTCACCGGCTTTTTCCCTTGGGTGTGGTTCGCCGTGCTCAGTCTGCTGTTGACCGGTTATCCGTTGCTGTTCGGTCTATTCGGCTCCATGGCCAACGCCCCCATCTTCGTGCACATGATGCAGGGCCTGGGGCTGGTCATGATGCTGATCTTCGGCCATGTGTTCTTCGCGCCGACCCGCCGCTTGAAACAGGCGGTTGCAGCGGAAGATTGGGAGGCGGGCGCCCGGCAGCTGGCGCAGATCCGCCGCCTGGTGGGGGTCAATCTGGTATTGGGGTTGATGGTGGTCATCGTCGCCGCCGGCGGCCGGATGATGATGGCGTGAAACCCTAGTTTTCAACAACCGGCAATAACGCACACATGAAGATTGAATTCTGGGGCGCGACCCACGAGGTCACCGGCTCCTGTTTCCTCATCGAGATCAACGGCCAGCGGCTGTTGGTGGAATGCGGGCTGGTGCAGGGCGGCCCGGAGGACGAGGCGCGCAATCGGGCGCCGTTTCCCTTCGATCCTCAACGCCTCGATGCGGTGATCCTGACCCATGCCCATCTTGACCATTCCGGGCGCTTGCCCCTGCTGGTGAAGGCCGGTTATCGCGGCCCCATTTATACCCACACCGCCAGCCGCGATCTGGCGCGCATCATGCTGAAGGACGCCGGTTATCTCAACGAAAAGGAGGTGGAGTGGGCGAACCGTAAGCGCCAACGCAAGCACCTGCCGTTGTTGGAGCCGCTCTACACCATGACCGACGCCCAGGCGGCGATGCGGCGCTTCAAGACCGTGGAATACGGCGAGACCGTCGAGATATTAAAGGGCGTCAAACTGTGTCTGGCGGATGCCGGCCATATCCTGGGTTCGGCCATCGTCGAGTTGTGGCTGGAAGAGGGCGGGGTGCGGCGCAAGATCGTGTTCAGCGGCGATCTGGGCCACAAGGGTGCGCCCATCCTGCGCGATCCCGCTAGGGTGAGCGAAGCGGATCTGGTGGTGATGGAGAGCACCTACGGCGACCGCGCCCACCGTTCCTGGGAGGATACTTGGGCGGAGTTGGACGAGGTGTTCAGCGAGATGCAGCAGGGACGGGGCAATATCTTGATTCCGGCCTTCGCCGTGGGACGCACCCAGGAGTTGTTATACGAGTTCAAACGCAATTTCCAACGTTGGAACCTGGGCCGCTGGGCGATCTTCCTCGATAGCCCCATGGCCATCGAGGCCACCGAGGTCTACGCCCATCATTATGAGCTGTACGACCGCGAGGCCCGCGGCGAGCGCCGCCACAACGGCGACATCTTCGATCTGCCCAACCTGCACCTGACCCGTACCCCCCTGCAATCCATGAGCATCAACCGCATCGAATCCGGCGCGATCATCATCGCCGGCAGCGGCATGTGCGAGGGTGGCCGCATCAAGCACCACTTCAAGCACAACATCTGGCGCCGGCAGTGTCAGGTGTTGATCGTGGGCTTCCAGGCCCGCGGGACCCTGGGCCGTTCGTTGGTGGAAGGCGTCGACACAATCCATCTGTGGGGCGAATCCATACGCGTGGCGGCCAAGATCCGCACCGTCGGCGGGTTTTCGGCCCACGCCGACTGCAACGGTTTGGCCGGGTGGTACGGCGGCTTCAAGGACCGCCCCCCGGTGGTGCTGGTGCACGGCGAGCCCCAGGCCATGGATCCCTTCGCGGCCCGGCTCAAGTCCCAGGGTGCGCAGCAGGTGTTTACCCCCGACCACGGTGCCGTGTTGGATCTGGTCAAGTTGAAGCTCAAGTCGACTTAAGCGCCGGAATAGGATCGAGCCACACGAAGTTTGAACGGTGGGGTGAGTTTTCGCCGTGCGCGGCGCATGCCGCAGTGATGGTCTAGACGATGATCGCCTCTTCCAGTTCGGCCTCGCTACTGTCGGCGGTGAGCAGGGCCTTGCGCTCGACGGTGGCGCCGTTCAAGCGGGCGCCGGCCAGCTTAGCGCCCAGCAATTTAGCGCCACGCAGATCGGCGTCCGCCAGGTCGGCCTTGGATAGGTTGGCGCCGTTGAGATCGGCGCCGCTGAAATTGACGCCGGACAGGTTGGCGAGCCGCAGGTCGGCATCGCGCAGCGAGGCGCCGCTCAAGTCGGCCCGGCGCAGATCCACCTGGACCAGATTGGCATCGTTGAGGTCGGCGCCCGCCAACGGCGCGTCGTGCAGGCTGTCACGATCCACGGACAGCAACAGGATGTAACCGCGACGGTCGTATATTTCTATCATGATGGCATTGGAGATGTGTGTATGACGGCATTTTACGCCGATGTTGCGGCGGGAAGAAGCGCTGTGCGGTTGCCGGTTATCGCGCTCGGCGCCGTGCCTCGGTGCAGATCTTGCGTGTGGCGGTCGCTGTCATGAATGTTTCCCCGGCGGTGTTTCGCCACGGCTACTTTGCCAATTTCTGGTGGGGACGCTTTATCTCTACCCTCGCCAGCTTTACCCTGGGCGTCACTTTGGGTTGGCAGGTTTATACCATCGCCCGCCTCAGCAACAGCGTCGCGCAAAGCGCGTTTCTGGTGGGCATGGTGGGGTTGGTGCAGTTCGTACCGTTGTTCGCCCTGACCTTGGTCACCGGGACGGTGGCCGATCATTATGATCGGCGCCGGATTTTTATCGCCGCCAGCCTGTTGCAACTGGTGTGTGCCCTAGCCTTGGTTGCCATCGCGTTGTCGACGCAGCCTTCCATCACTTTGATCTTTGCCGTGGCGGCGTTGTTTGGTGTGGCGCGGGCCTTCATCATGCCCGCGGCCACGGCCTTGGGGCCGATGTTGGTGCCGGTCGAACTGTTGCCGCGGGCCATCGCCTGGAATTCGCTGGGTATGCAGGGTGGTATGGTGTTGGGACCGTGGTTGGGAGGGGTGTTGTGCGCCGTATCGATCCCGCTGTCCTACGCGGCGGCGGCGGCCCTGTACGGGTTGGCCTTGATCGCCTTCAATGCCATCCGGGTCGACGCACGGCCGCGCTCCAGCGGTGTCTCACGCTTGACCATGGTCCGAGAAGGGTTGGCCTATATCTGGTCGAATAAGGTGGTGTTCGGTGCCATTTCTCTGGATCTGGTGGCGGTTTTGCTGGGCGGGGTGACGGCCCTACTCCCGGTTTACGCCCATGATCTTCTCAAGGTCGGCCCCCACGGTTTCGGCTTGTTGCGTTCCGGGCCCGCCATCGGCGGCGGGTTGATGGCGCTATTGTTGAGCTTCAGACCCATACACAGCCATGCCGGGCCATGGATGTTGGGGGCGGTTTTGGTGTTCGGAATCGCAACCGTGGTGTTCGCCCTGTCCCGTGACCTGACGCTATCCATGATCGCCTTGGTAATACTAGGGGCGGCGGACGTCATATCGGTGTTCATCCGTCAAAATCTGGTGCAGGTGGTGACCCCGGACTTCATGCGCGGTCGGGTCTCCGCCGTGTCCGGGTTGTTCATCAGCGCCTCCAACGAATTGGGGGAATTCGAGAGTGGGGTGGTGGCGCGCCTGGTGGGGCCGGTGGGCTCGGCGTTGTTCGGCGGCATCGGATCCATGGTGGTCACCGCTGTGTGGGCCAGGCTGTTCCCGGACTTGCGCAAGGCGGATCGGCTTGAGACGTCTGAATAACCGCTCCGATCAGGAGCCCTGGTCTGTTCGGCTTCGGTAGCGCGATTTTGCTGCCGGCCCCTCGATTAATTAAAACGGCGGAAAATACGATATAGGTATATCCCCGCTAGCAGCTGACGGGGACGGCCTTAATTAAAATTAAAACGAATTTCATTGCAAGGAGGGTGGGAATTTCATGGCAGCTGGTAACTTAGAGCAACTGGTGATCCTCTTGGTCGAACCGTCATCGACCCAAAGCCACATCATTCGCGGCTATCTAACCGATACCGCCATCAGCGAGGTGGATTATGTAGAGAACGGTGAGGAGGCACTGGAGGCCATGGCGGTACACCGGCCCGACCTAGTGATCAGCGCTATGTACCTGCCCGATATGACGGGAGTGGAATTGATCGAGAGCATGCGTGCCCGGGAAGAATTGCGCGACATCGCCTTTATCCTGATTTCCAGCGAGACCGACATCCGTTACCTGGATCCGGTGCGCCAAGCCGGAGCCGTGGCCATCCTCCCCAAGCCCTTCGAATACGGGCAGCTGAAAAAGGCGTTGGACACCACCCTGGATTTTATCGAGCCTGAGCAACTGGAGTTGGAACAGTACAATCCCGGAGAGTTGGATGTGCTGGTGGTGGACGACAGTCGCTTTTCCCGCCAGCATATCCTCAAGACCCTGCAGAACTTGGGGATCACCAAGATTACCCAGGCGGAAAACGGCAAGGCGGCCATGCCGCTGCTGGAGGCCAATGATTACGATCTCATCCTCACCGATTACAACATGCCCGAAATGGACGGTAAGGAGTTGATCGGTTTTATCCGGAGCCTGGACAAATATGCTGCGACCCCCGTGATGATGGTGACCTCCGAAACGGACATGGGCCGGTTGGCTGCGGTGGACCAGATGGGTGTGTCTGCAATCGTCGACAAACCCTTCGAGTCCAGCTTGATAAAAAAATTGATTCAGAAAATCGTTGTGTAAGGGCCTTTAATTCAATCCTGTCGCGGTAGCGACGATTTGATATGCATAGGGGGGTGCCTGTGGCCGCCATTACCCCGCCCAAGCCTTGTAACGCCAATCCGTTTATAATTACGGCTCATTTGCAGTAATTCGTTCGTCAGGGAGGGCGTGTGCAGCCCATCATTTCCATTCAAGACCTTACCAAGACCTTTGCCTCGGGTCATCAGGCGCTCCAAGACATCAATCTCGATATCCGTCGCGGCGAGATCTTCGCCCTGTTGGGACCGAATGGCGCCGGGAAAACCACGCTGATCAGTATCATCTGCGGAATCGTGCGGCCCAGCGGAGGCGTGGTGCTGGCCGCGGGTCATGATATCGTCGCCGATTACAAGGCGGCGCGTTCCAAGATCGGGCTGGTGCCCCAGGAACTCACCACCGATGCCTTCGAGAGCGTGTGGTCCACGGTGAAGCTGAGCCGCGGCTTGTTCGGTAAACGTTCTGATCCGGCGCTGTTGGAAAAGGTGTTGCGCGACCTTTCATTGTGGGACAAGAAGGACGCCGAGATCCGCACGCTCTCGGGCGGCATGAAACGGCGCGTGCTCATTGCCAAGGCCATCGCGCATTCGCCCGAGCTGCTCTTCCTCGACGAACCGACGGCCGGCGTCGACGTCGCCAGTCGCGATCTCTTCTGGCAGATCATCCAGGACGAGGCCGATGCCGGCCGCACCGTCTTCGCCACCACGCACTTCCTCGAAGAGGCCGAGTACTCCGACCACATCTCGTTCATCGCCGACGGCCGGCTCGTTGCCGACGCGACGCCCGAGGACCTGCGCGCCGCGCACTCCGCCGGCTACCGCATCGACGTCGCCGTGCCGATCGGCGACGCGGCGCGCCGGGCGCTCGCCGACGCGGGCTTCCGCGTCGAACCCGCCGCCGATGGT
>CAYWIQ010000016.1:0-15792 GCA_964458405.1 uncultured Chromatiaceae bacterium | reverse complement strand
AGCTTGGGCTTGATGGTGCAGCCCAGCAGCGGACGGCCGTACTTGTTCATGATGTCGCGCTCGACCTGAATACCCTGGGGCGGACCTCCGCAGGTCTTCACGTAGGCGATGGGGAAGCGCACGTCTTCGAGACGCAGGGCGCGGATTGCCTTGAAGCCGAACACGTTACCCACCAGGGAGGTGAATACGTTGACCACCGAGCCTTCTTCGAACAGGTCGATGGGATAGGCGATGAAGGCGTAGAAGCAGGTATCGTCGCCGGGGACGTCTTCGATGCGATAGGCGCGACCCTTGTAATAGTCGAGGTCGGTCAACAGGTCGGTCCACACCGTGGTCCAGGTGCCGGTGGAAGACTCGGCGGCCACGGCGGCAGCGGCTTCTTCACGGGGCACGCCCGCCTGCGGGGTGATCTTGAAGCAGGCCAGAATATCGGTCTCGTTGGGGGTGTATTCCGGCATCCAATAGGTTTCGCGGTACTCTTTGACGCCCGCCTTGTATGTCTTCTTCTCTGACATGTTCTCTCTCCTTCAGTTGATAAACGGCACTGCCTCGACAGTTGCATCTCCAGTTATAGATAAAAAACTATAGGTAAAAGATATTCACCCCTGCGGGCCTGAATCATTGCAAATCGTTGATGGCAAGTATATTGGCGAATTACATAAAGTAAATTAAATAATAATGATATTTACCATAAGGTAATACTTATGATAAAAATGCTTTATGAACCTGACATTTCGCCAACTCAAGGTCTTCGAGGCCGTAGCCCGACATGGCAGTTATACCCGCGCCGCTGAGGAGCTACACCTCACCCAGCCGGCCGTTTCTATGCAGATCAAACAGTTGGAGGATAGTGCGGGTCTGCCGTTGTTCGAACAGTTGGGCAAAAAGATCTTCCTCACCCTGGCTGGGCAGGAGATGTACCACTATTGTCGCGCTATTGCTCAGCAGGTGGATGAGCTGGAGCGGGTCTTGGAAGAAATGAAAGGGGTCAAGCGTGGCAGGTTGGCGGTTGCCGTGGCCAGCACCGCCAACTATTTCGCGCCCCATTTGCTGGCGACTTTCAGCCAACGCCATCCCCAGATCACTATCAGTCTGGATGTGACCAATCGTGAAGGATTGCTGGGGCATCTGGATAGCAATGACATTGACCTAGTCATCATGGGACGCCCCCCTGACGGCCTGGATCTGGTGGCGGAACCGTTTACTGCCAATCCGTTGGTGGTGATTGCACCGCCGGACCATCCGTTGGTGGTAGCGGGCCGCGTCCCCCTGGAATGGTTGCAGCAGGAGACCTTTGTGGTGCGCGAACAGGGGTCGGGAACCCGGACCGCCATGGAGCGTTTTTTCGCCGAGAAGAAGATCCATCTGACCAAGGGCATGGAAATGAGCAGCAACGAGGCCATAAAACAGGCGGTGCAGGCGGGTCTAGGGCTGGGTATCGTCTCCATCCATACCCTGGATCTGGAGCTGGAGACCGGGCGGTTGGCGATCCTGGATGTGGATGCCTTTCCCATCATGCGCCATTGGTACGTGGTGCATCGTCAGGGTAAGCGGTTATCGCCGGTGGCGCAGCTGTTCAAGGAGTTCGTCGTTTCCGAGGCACGGGATTTGCTGAACGTGCCGGTCAATCAAGTCTGAGGTCAAGGCGGACGCTGCGGCAGGGTCGCCGGCTAATTGTCTACTTTTTTCCTGTGAAATAGGAATGGCGGGAATCTCTTCACAGGTCATGAGGACTAAGAGTATATTGAACTAAAATTTGTCGTTGTTCAGCCGAAGCAGCAGGAAAGCATTGGTGACGGAGGCTTGCTATGGATAATAAACAGTTCGCACGTATCCTGATGTTGAGTGCGTTGTTGCCTGCCGGCATCACCCTGGCCGAAGCGATCGAACGCGAGCACGCCGCCGAGGCGGTTCCGACCCAAGCGTTCGAATCACAGCCGGCGGTCACCGCGTCCGCGGCGAACGAGCGCAACCCGTCGATAGAGCAGGCCATAGAGGGGCGCCACTTCCTCAAGGTGATCTCGGCGGAGGAAGACGCCGACATGGAACGGCATGGCCATTCAAATATTGCAATGCCTTAGTGAGCGGTTTAGGCGAAGCGGTGTACGGATTTCACATTAAGGTTACCGGGTCCTTCGACGAGGTAGTTACCAAGGTCACCGAGGCGCTGGCCAAAGAGGGTTTCGGCGTATTGACCGATATTGATGTTCAGGCGACACTGAAAAAGAAGCTCGGCGTGGAGAGGCGCCCCTATCGCATCTTAGGCGCCTGCAATCCACCTCTGGCGCACCGTGCCTTGGAGGCGGATCCCGACATCGGCTTGTTATTGCCCTGCAATGTGGTGGTGCGCGAGGACGAGGATGGTGGCCACACGGTGGCCTTCATGGATCCGGCGGAGGTATTGGGTCTGGTGGATCGACCGGATATTACCGAGTTGGGTATGGAGGTGCGCAACAAACTCTACCGGGTTCGCGACGCCTTGCAGTGACGGCGATGCGCCGACCTTAATCCAATCCGGCCCGCGCATCGCGCACGTTATCTACCTAGCATAAACTTCCGTCCGTTCGCCTCAGCCGTTGAAGATACCTTCCAACTGCTCCAGGTCGTTGATCACCCGCCAGCTGCCACCGCCCCGTTCGACCCTGGCCTTCCAATGTTTGATGCGTTCCATGTATTCACGCGGATCGATGTTGTCGCTGCGCAGCTTGGTGACGTTGAGTGCAACCACCTCATAGCCGTCCAGCTTCAACGGGATGTTGCGTACGAACCCCGGCTTGAGGTCTTCCTTGAGGTCGGAGAAGATCAAGATGATCTTCTTGCCGGGATTACGCTCATTGAGATATTCGGTGGCCTGCAACATGCCACCGGTGATATCGGTGTAGGGACTGGGGCTCACAGTCTTGACCATCTTGGCGACGGAGTTGCGGAACCGCAGCTTTTCTTGATTGGCCTGGCTGGGCTGGTCGTTGAAGGTGACCTTGGTGACGATGTCCTTTTCGCTGAAGCTGCCGGTATCAATGCGTGCTACCGCGAAGGAATCGGAAGGCCCCAACTTAGCCAGCACGTAATTGATGATCTGCTGGGCCTTGGTCAGTTCCAACGTGTAGGTGCCCGAGGTGTCGACCAGCATATAGATGCCGCGGTTGTAGCTGCTGCTGTCGGCGCAGGCACCGAGCAGCAAGGCCCCCACTGCTATGGCGAGTTTAATCATCCGCTTCATGAACTCACTCCCCAGGCGCCGTGATGCAGATCGATGGGTTCCTCATTTGAATTCCCCCGCTGATCTTCCCTGGCATATACCTCTTGTTGCGAGGCCTCCGGGGCAGGCGCGGCGTTGTCTACTTCGGCGCCAACCTCGGTTGTTGCCGCAGGGGCTTCAGCGGCGACTTCAACAGCGTCACTGCGCCGTGCCGCGACGCGCTGCTCTATCCACAGCGGTGCGAACACCAATAGGTCGTAGAGATTGATCAGCGCCTTGCCGCCGTAGTCGACGCCGTTACCCAGCAGACGCAAGCTGCCTGCTGTCGTATTGAGCACGCCTACCGTGAGGGTGCCCATCACGGTGCGGCTGGTATGGACGAAGGTCTCCAGCGGGATGGCAACGAAGGTCAGCGCGAACGGCAGAATGAAGCCCATCCCCATCTGGGCGGCGGTGGTGATCCAGCGATTGCCCACCGCGGCGGCGGTGCTGTGGCTGTCGTTGAGCAGATTGGCGATCAACGCCGCATCGTCCTGGGACAGCAGGTCGCGCATGTAGGCCAACCCGGCCTCGATGCTGGCGAGGATCAGCAAGATGAAGAACGTCACCCAAATCATGCGCTGGCGCATCTTGTCGTCCAGGGCGCCGATGGTTGGGAACAGACGGGTGATGCGCAACGACTCCATCAGGAACAGGCCCATGGTGGCCTCCACCAGAATGATCACCAGCGCGGCGATGTTGGCGGTCTTGAAACCCAACAGATAACTTCCGCCGCCCACCATCTCTTGCATCGGTCGCGAGATCAGATTGAAGTTGACCACCGCGCCGCCGATGGCGACGGCCAGCACGAAGGCGGCGATGAAGAACTGGGTGAAGGACGATGACGATAGGCTGCGTTGCGCATTGTCGGTAGCGCGGACGATGGCCTCGTAATCATCCATGTGGCGGTCGATGGTCTTGGAGCGATCCATCATGGCATCCACACGCTTGCCCATCCCCTCCAGGACCTGGCGCAGTTTACGCCAGTCCGGCGCCATCGCCTTGAGCAGGTCGTGGCGCTCGCGGATGGTGTTGCGGTACTCGGTGACCGCCTTGTCATTGGCCTTGACCAGGGCGTCGTTGATGCCGCGCAATATCTCCACCACCATGGGATCCTCGGCGCTGGAGATCTTGGCCACTGCGGCCACCGCCTTGGTCCAGCCCGGCGGTGCGGGCGGTACCTCGCTGCTGCGCTGGTAATCCTCATCGATGTGGGTGATCACCTCGGTGAGCTGGCGTTGCAGCGCCGGATAGTCGCCCATGTCGCGTTGCATGGCGGCGTCTACGCGGGTGAATTCCCGTTCGATGATGTGTTCGCTGGCTTCGCGGCCCTGTTCCAACAGGACATCGCGGTTGCGTTCGGCCAAGCGTGCCGTTGCGCCCTTGAGCGAAGTCGCGGCCAGGCGTAATACATCATGCAGGGCTTGACTCAGCGAACTGATGAAGTAGTGGGCCGGACGCCGTGCGAAATAGAGCACGACACTCGCTATCAGGAACAATACCAGGATAGATAACAGGGGCTGCTGTGGAAACGGCAGCGACATGTGTGATAGGTCCATACTTCCCTCCAAATCGGGAACAGCCCGAGGATCGACGTATCGGAAACGCCGTCAGGATAGGCGGGTCACCGAGGCAAAAACTGTCGTCATGGTCACACTTTCAATGACTGCGATAGAGGCGCGGATCACAGTGTGACGGCGGCCGCATCGTGCTTTGCTAGGCAGTAACGGAGATAGAGGCGGCCTCATGGGGCGTGTTGCGCTTAATGCGCTGCTTATGTTCGCAGTTTGGAATGAACAAGTCGCAACAATAGTGAGCTATTATTTGTACCATTCAAAATTACGTACGTCCTAGTGAAGGGGATCGTTATGTCGGATGAATTTACCCATACGCCGCGCATCGCCTATTTTTCCATGGAGATCGCCCTCGACAACGCCATACCCACCTATGCGGGGGGCTTGGGGGTGCTGGCCGGCGACACGGTGCGGGCCGCCGCCGATTTGGAAGTGCCGTTGGTGGCGGTGACCTTGGTGAGTCGCATGGGCTATTTCCGCCAGGAGTTGGATGACCAGAGTCGCCAGCGGGAATTGCCCGACCCTTGGGAGCCTGCCAAAAGCGCCAAGCCGCTCAATGCCAAGGTGGTGGTGAGTATCGAAGGCCGGCGGGTGTGGGTGGGGGCCTGGCTGTACATCGTTAAGGGTGAGAGGCTGGGCCGCCAGCCCGTGATCTTGTTGGATACCAATCTGGATGAAAACGCCCCCGAGGATCGCCGACTGACCGACTTTCTCTACGGCGGCGATCAGAGCTATCGTCTTAAGCAGGAAATCGTATTGGGTGTCGGCGGCGTGCGTCTGTTGCGGGCGCTGGATTTTGAGGTGAGCGAATACCATATGAATGAAGGCCATTCGGCGCTGTTAGCACTTGAATTGCTGCGTCGTTATGCCTTTCCCTCCCGGGACTTGCGCCCGGGCGACTCGGCGTTCGATATTCGGCGGGTGCGCGAGTTGTGTAACTTCACCACCCACACGCCGGTTGAGGCCGGCCAAGACCGCTTTTCTTATGAGCTAGTGGGTCGCCTGTTCAACGAGGATTACATCGACTACGAAACGCTTAAACGCTTGGGGGGCGAGGAGGAACTCAATATGACCCGCTTGGCGCTCAATCTCAGCGAATATGTTAATGGTGTGGCCGAACGCCATGCCGAGGTATCACGCAAGATGTTCCCGGGTTATCACGTCAAATCCATTACCAACGGCGTGCATCCCTATACATGGACCTCGTCGAGTTTTTCCCAACTCTACGATAAGCACCTGCCGGGGTGGTGTCATGAGCCGGAGTTGTTGGTGCGCGCCGATTGCTCTATCTCCGACGCCGAGGTATGGGAGGCCCATCGTCAGGCCAAGGAAGCGTTGATCGAAAAGATCACGGCATTGACCGGAGTGACCCTCAATCCCAAGGTGCCAACCTTCGGTTTCGCGCGGCGCATGACCGCCTATAAACGTCCCGATTTGCTGTTTAGTGACTTAGAGCGTTTGAAGTCCATCGCCCAGCAATGGCCGTTCCAATTGGTGATGGCGGGCAAGGCCCATCCCCACGATGAAGGCGGCAAGGACCTGATTCAACGGATTTGCGAGCATCTTCGGGAGTTGGACGGTACGGTTCGCGGCGTGTTCTTGCCCAACTATGACATGGAGATGGCCTTGGCCATGGTGGCGGGGGTGGATGTGTGGATCAACACACCGTTGCGGCCGCTTGAAGCCAGCGGCACCAGCGGCATGAAGGCGGCCTTCAACGGCGTACCCCACCTGAGTGTGTTGGATGGCTGGTGGGTGGAAGGTTGTATCGAGGGGGTGACCGGTTGGGCCGTGGGCGACAGTAGCGAATCAGCCAACGGCAATGACGCCTTGTCGCTGTACGATAAATTGGAACATGTGGTGTTACCGCTGTACTACACCAACCAGCCCGGCTGGATCGCGATGATGAAGGGCGCCATCTGTAAGAATGCTTCGTATTTCAATGCGCACCGCATGATGCGTCGCTACGCCACCGAGGCCTATTTGCGCTAGCGCTGCCGGCGCAATATTGCCGTCACTTCAGTGAAGGTTGGCGGCTACGCCGTGCGACTCGGGATAGAATAATTCGAGCACGTTGTTGAACTGTGATTCGACGTCGGCGATCACCTCGGAAACGACATCATTGGAGAGACCGGCCAGCGGCCATGCCTGGGGATCCATGGGCGGGACGTGAGGATCGCCGGAATTGCCGTACTGCAGGGCGTCTGAAATCACGTCGGCGATGTGGATCAACGCGGTATCGCTGGGGAAGCGCTGTGCCAAGCCGGGATTGTGATGGAATTCGGTGGCTTCCTGGAAGTGTTCGGGCAGTTTCCATTTGCGGAGGATTTCGGCGCCGACCATGGCGTGATCGAAGCCCATGATCTCCTGTTCGGCCCGATACAGAGGCACGTTGTTATACTGGGCGCGCAACAGGGCTTCCCGTGCCAGTTCCGGCACCTTGCGGTAGACCAATAGGCTGCCGATGTCGTGCAGCAGTCCCGACACGAAGAATCGTTCCACCAGCTGCTCGCCCCGCTGCGCCGCCAGTGACCGGGCCGCCAGGGCGGTACATACGCTGTGGCGCCAGAAGTCTTCCATATTGACCAGGTCATTGGGCAGTCCCTTGAAACAACGGATGACGCTGGTGGCGAGAATGAGTTCTCGCAGTTCCCGGGTACCGATAACGGTGATGGCGCGGGAAATGGTGTCGATTTGGGAGGGAAAGCCGTAGAAGACACTGTTGGCGATCTTCAGCAGGCGGGCGCTGAGTGCGGCATCGTGGTTGATCACCCGACCGATATCGGCGGCGGAATGGTGCGGGCTGTCGATCATTTCATTGATCTTCAAAAAGATTTCGGGTAATGAGGCGATTTCGATCGCGCCGGCGACCAGTTCCCGTGGGCTGATGCTCATGCTCTTCCCCTCATGCTCTTCCCCTAACGCTTGGTGTAAGCTTCTCGGTCGAATGGTGACTGTCGTAGACAGTATTCAGCCTATAGCGGACACATTTCCCCTGACTGAAGTCAAAAAGCTTAAACACGCGCTTGATAAGGCTATATGGTGAAATTCACCATATTTCCTCAATCTACGATCTTTAATTAGGGTGATCAAGCATTTTGTTAGGGGGCGGCGGACGAGCTTATATTTTTTTATTAATGGAATCAATAAAATGTCTGAACTGAAGCGCACACGGCTGTCCATCTCGGGTATGAGTTGCGCGGGTTGCGTGGCCGCGGTGGAGGGGGCCTTGCGGAGGGTGCCCGGCGTGGTGGAGGCCAATGTCAACTTCGCCGAGCATACCGCGGATGTCAGCGGCGAAGTGCGGTCGCAGACCCTGGTGGACGCGGTGCAATCGGCGGGCTATGAGGCGGCCGAATTGAAGGGCCGTGAAGACGAGGCGGTCAAAGAGGCCGCGGAAATGGCCCATTACCGGCGCTTGCTGATCAAGGCGGTGGTGGCGGCGGCGGTTGGATTGCCGCTATTCATCGCGGGCGTCGCGGGGGTATTGCCGTCCATGATGACCGCCGGCGGCCGGGGTTTCTGGTTGACCATGGGGGTGGCGACGGCGGGGGTCATGGCCTATGCCGGCGGCCACTTTTTCATTGGCGCATGGAAGGCATTCAAGGTTCACAACGCCAATATGGATACCCTCATTGCGGTGGGCACGGGTTCGGCCTGGCTGTATTCCATGGTGGTTGCCCTCTTTCCGGCCCGGGTGCCGAGTCTGGCGCAACATGCCTATTTCGAGGCGGCGGCGGTTATCATCGCCTTGATCAATCTCGGTCAGGCCCTGGAGATGCGCGCCCGCGGCCGCACCTCGGAGGCCGTTCGCCGCCTCATCGGCCTGCAGCCCAGAACGGCGCGGGTGGTGCGTGACGGGCGGGAACTGGACGTGCCCATCGCCGAGGTGGGCCTGGACGAGACGCTGCGGGTCCGGCCGGGTGAACGGCTGCCGGTGGACGGGGTGGTGATAGAGGGTCATTCCAATGTCGATGAATCCATGCTGAGCGGCGAGCCGGTGCCGGTGGCCAAGTCAGTGGGTGACGAGGTGGTGGGGGGCACCGTCAACCAGGCCGGTACCTTCCATTATCAAGCCAAGCGCATCGGGGCGGACACGGTGCTGGCGCAGATCATCGTACTGGTGCGCAGGGCGCAGAACACCAAGCCCCCAGTGGGACGTCTCGCCGACCGGGTGGCGGCGGTGTTTGTGCCCAGCGTGATGATCGTGGCGGTGCTGACCTTCCTCATCTGGTATGACCTGGGGCCGGAGCCGGTGGTGAGTTTTGCCATTGTTACCACCATGACCGTATTGATCATCGCCTGCCCTTGCGCCTTGGGGTTAGCCACGCCCATCTCGATTATGGTGGGGGTGGGCAAGGCGGCGGAATACGGCATCTTGATCCGCAACGGCGATGCACTGCAGCAGGCCGGTCGGCTTACCGCGGTGGTCCTGGATAAGACCGGGACGGTGACCGAGGGACGGCCGGCGGTGACCCACATTGTCGCAGCGCCTGGTTGGGATGAAGGCGAATTACTGCGCATTGCCGCGGGGGTGGAAACCGGTTCCGAGCATCCGCTGGCCGCGGCGGTGGTGGAAGCGGCCCGCGCCCGTAACATCGAACCCGCAGTCGCCGGAGAGTTCAATGCGGTATCCGGCCATGGCGTTCAGGCGCGGATCGACGATAAGCGGGTGTTGTTGGGGAACCGCAGTTGGATGGCGGACAATGGTGTGGGGTTGGGCGATTTGTCGGGACAGGCCGAGTCCTTGGCGCACGAGGCACAAACCCCAATGTATGTGGCCGTGGACGGGGAACCCGCCGGTTTGGTGGTGGTGGCCGATCCTGTGAAGCGGGACTCCCAGGCGGCCATCGCGCGTTTGCATGCCCTGGGACTTAGGGTGGTGATGTTGAGCGGTGATCATCGCCTCACCGCCGAAGCCGTGGCGCGCCAGGTGGGTGCCGACGAGGTCATCGCCGAGGTCCTCCCGCAGGATAAGGCGGATAAGGTGCGGGCCTTGCAGGGCCGCGGCGAGGTGGTGGCCATGGTGGGTGACGGGATTAACGATGCACCGGCCTTGGCCCAGGCGGATGTCGGTTATGCCATCGGCAGCGGCACCGACGTGGCCATCGAAAGCGCCGACGTCACGTTGATGCGCGGCTCCCTGCACGGCGTCGCCGACGCCATCGCCGTGTCACGCGCCACGGTGCGCAATATCAAGCAAAATCTCTTCGGCGCCTTCATTTACAATGTGCTGGGGATTCCGGTGGCGGCGGGGGCGCTCTACCCGGTGTTCGGCGTGCTGCTCAACCCCATGATCGCCGGCGCCGCCATGGCCATGTCATCGGTGACGGTGGTGTCTAACGCCAATCGCCTGCGTTGGTTCGAGGCGCGGGCAAGTTGACAATGACCACGATCGTCGTCAACGCTGCGGGGCTTGCCGTCATCGGTTTCATCGTGTGGTGGTTCTGGATGTCGCGCGGTACCGCCCGGCGTGCAGATGATGACGTACCGCTCACAATCGTGGTCGAGGACGGTGTGTATTCGCCGGCCCACATCGAGGTGCAACGCGACCGGCCGGTGGTGGTGCGCTTCCTGCGTAAGGATCCCAGTCCTTGCGCCGCCAAGGTGATCTTCACGGAATTGGGGGTAAGCTCCGATTTGCCGGTGGGCGAGGCGCGTGAGGTGCGTTTGGCGCCGTTGCGACCTGGGGAATATGAATTCGTGTGCGAGATGCACATGTACCGCGGTCTGTTATCGGTGAAATGACCGTGGCTGATGGTGGTCTGGATTGATTTGATCGGGAGTGTGCGGTGAGTTGGTGGGGAAAGGCGTTGGGCGGTGCCTTCGGTTTCCTATTGGGTGGGCCGTTGGGGGCCCTGTTGGGCGCGGCACTGGGCCATGGCTTGGACCAAAAGGCTGTGAGCGGCTTATTGAGCGGCGAAGCAATGGATCCCGGTTCCCAGCAACGGGTGCAGGCGGTGTTTTTCATGGCCACCTTTTCGGTGATGGGGCATGTCGCCAAGGCCGATGGCCGGGTCAGCGAGGAAGAGATCGATACCGCTCGCGTGGTGATGGGACGGCTGGGACTGCAACCGGAATTGCGTCAGGCGGCGATGCGCTTGTTCAATCAGGGAAAACAGTCCGATTTCCCGCTCGACGAGGTTCTACAGCAATTCAAACGTGAGTGTCTGCGTCGTCGTACCTTGCTGCAGTTGTTTATGGAGTTTTTGCTGATGGCGGCTTATGCCGACGGTGTGATGCACGTCGCGGAGCGCCGCCTGTTGCAGCATATCAGTCAGCAACTGGGATTCAGTCCCTTTGAGTTTAAGCGCCTGGAGACCATGGTGCGCGCCGGCAGCCATTTCGAACAGGGGCGACGAGCCACAGCGCAAACCCCGCGGGTATCACTCGCGGACGCCTATGCCGTGCTTAATGTTTCTCCACAGGCCAGCGACGAACAGGTCAAGAAGGCCTACCGGCGGCTGCTGAGCCAACATCATCCCGACAAGTTGGTGGCGAAAGGCTTGCCGGAGGAGATGATGAAGGTTGCCGCGGAACGTACCCATCAGATCCGCTCGGCCTACGAGGTGATTCAAGAGAATCGTGGCTTTTGACAATATGTTAAGCGTACTTAAAGGTAAGTCGCTCATCGGCGGCTTGAGTATGCGTTATAATCCATCCTATCAGTGTGTATGGACAGGTGAGGGCCAGCCGTAAACAGGACGGCATCGGGACTACCAGGGTTGCGTTGTGCAGCGGAGTCGTTGGCGGTAGCGTGTGAGTGAGGGGTTCATGGCAATTTTGGCCAGCAAAAGACCTGTGATGACACTTTTTTCCAATGCCGTTTGTCCTCAAAGCCACCGGGTGCGTCTGGTGTTGGCGGAAAAAGGTATTGGCGTCGATGTCGTGGAGGTTGGCGACGATTCCTTTACCGAAGACCTGGTTGAACTCAATCCCTACGGTTCGGTACCGACCCTGGTGGATCGTGATCTGGTGTTGTACAACACCCAAATCATCATGGAGTACCTGGACGACCGCTATCCCCATCCGCCGCTGATGCCGGTGGATCCTGTTGAGCGGGCACGCACCAAGCTCTACGTCTATCGCATGGAACGCGACTGGTACAGCCTGTTGGACAGTTTCACCTCGGGAGATCAAGCAAAGGCCGATCAGGCGCGCAAAGTCATCCGCGACGGGTTGACGGTGATCGCGCCGATCTTCACGCAAAAGCCGTACTTCATGAGCGATGAGTTGACGCTGGCGGATTACACGCTGTTACCGCTGTTATGGCGGCTGCCGCTTTTCGATATCGAATTGCCCGCTGCGGCCAAACCCGTGCTCGACTATGGGCAACGCCTCTTTGCCCGCACCTCCTTTAAGCGCAGTATGTCCGCCAGCGAGCGGGATCTTCGCGTGCAATCCGCCTAAAAGATCATCGCTCCCCTTTTCAGAAGTCGATCATCCACCGACAATAACTGCATATCCGATGGGGGCCGGAACAGTCGCCCGTATCCCTATGTTCTCAGCCGTGGATGGCGGTGGGTGTTCGAAGCGGATCGAAGCGAAAACGCCGTGTCGATGGCGCTGACGGTTGTATGGTCGGGGAAGTCAGGGAGTTAGGCTGTGGAGTTGAGCATATGCGGGCAATTTTCTTACTCCGCGGCGACTGTGTAGATTATAATTGGATTGTTTTTTCCGGTACGCTAGGCGGATATCGCGAAATCTGCCGATAATCGGCTTTGGCATTTGAATGACTTGAGAGGCCTTGTCGTGCAAAAGATGACATCCAACCGACCCTACTTGATCCGCGCCTTTTACGACTGGATCGTCGACAATGGTTTGACACCCTATATAACGGTGGATGCCACTGTTGAGGGTGCGATCCTCCCCCAGCCCCATGTCCGTGACGGTCAGATCGTCCTTAATATCAGTCCCCGTGCGGTGCAGAGCCTGCAGTTGGGCGACGAGGAAATCAGCTTCAGTGCCCGTTTCGCGGGGGTGGCGTTGCAAGTGGTCGTTCCGCCGCGGGCGGTGGTGGCGATCTATGCCCGTGAAAATGGTGAGGGGATGTTGTTCGGTCAGGAAAAGGGGCGTGACGGCGGACCGCCGGAAGGCCCGGGTAAGCCGCCAGCCAAAGGCGGACGGCCGTCGCTGCGGGTGGTTAAGTAGGTGTTGAGCGCGGCGGTGGGAGCATCTTGTCGGGGTTGAGGATGCCTTGGGGATCGAAAAGGTCTTTGATGCCGCGCATCAGTGTCAGGGCCGATGCCGCGATTTCACGATCGACGAAGTCCCGTTTTTCCATGCCCACGCCATGCTCGCCCGACAGGGTACCGTTCAGCTTCAATACCAGATCGAACACCCTATCGAGGCACTGCTCGGCGCGCCGCATTTCGTCCGGGTCATCGGGATTCACCAGCAGATTGACGTGAATGTTGCCGTTGCCCGCATGGCCGAAGTTGACGATGGTAATGGCGAATTCCCTCCCTAACTGCTCCAAGCCGCCGATCAATTCCGCCATGTGCGACACCGGGACCACCACGTCCTCATTGATCTTCTTGGGGGCGATGGTGCGCAGCGCCGGCGACAGGGCCTTGCGCGTCGCCCACAACGCAGAGGTCTCTTCAGCGGTTTGTGCCGTTTTGATGTCGAGCAGGCCTTCCACCCGGGCGGCCTCACTGACGCTGTTGACCGCGGCGGCGATGGCGGCGTGCTGGCCATCGACCTCGATCATCAACAATGCGCCGGCGTTTTCCGGTAATGGGATTTGGGCATAGTCACGGATCATGCTGATGGCGCGGCCGTCGATGAATTCCAAGGCACAGGGGGTAACGGCTTGGGCCATTATACGTGACACCGCGCGGGCGGCGCTGTGCATGTCGCGATAGATCGCCTGCAGCAGGCGTTTGGTCTCCGGCAAGGGCGTCAATTTTAAGGTTGCCTCGGTGATGACGGCCAGCGTGCCTTCCGAGCCAATGAGCAGCCGTGTCAGGTCGTAACCCACAACCCCTTTGGTGGTGTAGACGCCGGTGCGGATCTCTTCGCCGCCGCCGGTGACGGCGCGCAGTCCTAAGGTGTTGTCCCGTGGCGTACCGTATTTCACGGCGCGCGGTCCGGCGGAATTGTAGGCAAGGTTGCCGCCAACCGTGCAGAATGCCGCACTGGTGGGATCGGGCGGCCAGAAGAAGCCATGGGCGGCGGCGGCCTCTTGCACCGCCTGATTGGTGACGCCGGGTTGCACCACCATCACCCGGTTGTCCACATCGACCGCCAGGATTCGATCCATGCGTTCCAACGTCAATACTACCCCGCCGTGCAGCGGCACGGTTGCACCGGTGGTGCCGGTGCCGCGGCCCCGTGCCACCAGCGGCACGCGATACTGATTGCATTGGCGCACCGTGGCCGCCACCTGTTCGTGGTCGGTGGCGAACACCACCGCCTCCGGCAGGGCGTGGCGCCGGCTGTTGTCATAACCGTAGGGCCAGCAATCGGCGGGATCGGTGACGACGTTGGCAGTGCCGACGGCCTGCTGCAGCGAGTTTAGAAAATCATGAGCCAACATAGATGGAGGTCGACGCGAAGGGTCAGTCAAGGTACTCGAACAGGGCGACCACTCGGGCAACGCCTTTCACGTAGCGGGCGACGTCGGTTGCCGCCTTGGCTTCGCTATGGCTGACGATGCCCAGCAGATAAACGGTACGGTTCTCGGTAACGACTTTTACATTGGCAGCGCTGACATTTTTCTCCCCGATCAGCTTGGTCTTGATTTGGGCGGTGATCCAGGCGTCGGTGCTGCGGGATTTAACAGTGGTGGGCGTGGCGACCACAATCTCGTTGTAGACCTTGCGTACCTTGTCCACATGACGCGCAATGTCCACGGCGCGGTCGCGCATGGCGGCGGTGGGTGTCTCGCCGGTGAGCAGCAAGACGTAGTTGTAACTGGTGATGTTGATGTGCGCCTTCTTGCCCAGGTCGTCGTCGGCGAAGATGGCGTTGCCGGCCTTGAGCTCGATGGCGGTGTCATCGACGATGGTCCCCGCGCTGCGCCGGTCCGCCGCGACCGCTGCTCCCGCACCGCCGCCGGCGGCCACCACGCCGACGCAGCCTTGCAGCTGAGTCAGCAACAGGGCGACGGATAAGGCGATGAAGAGATGACGTATCGCTTTCGATAGAGTTTTCAACGTGTACTCCTTACACATCCATTGCATTCGTGGGTTCGATATTCAGGGCGCGACATCGAAGGCATTGCGGAGCCATTGTAAGTCGTTCTTGCCGGGTTGACCGTCGATGGCGACCACGTCGAATCTTGCCGGTCCCGCCGCGGCCGCGGGGTGGGATTGTAGATACTGCATGGCGGTGGCGGCCAGTTTGGATTGTTTGCGGCGATCCACGGTTTCGGCGCCGCCGGCGAAGCGGCGATTGCTCCGATAACGTACCTCGACGAATACCAGATAGCTGCCGTCACGCATAATCAAGTCGATTTCGCCGTGACGGCAACGGTAATTACGGTCGATGAGTTTCAGGCCGTGATCGAGTAAATAACGGCAGGCCGTCGCCTCCGCGGTTTGGCCGCGTTGTGCGCGGGGAGTGCGGTGCAGATCCATTTAGGGGGCCGGGGTTGCGGTTTGCGGCAGCAGTTGGGGCCGACCGTTTTCGAACTTGGCCCACAACAAGGTGCGGCGGATACGATTGTTGCTGTCGATGACCAGCCGCCCGGTCGCACCGGGGAATTCCTGGTACGGCGAAGCGCGCAGCGTATCAAGATCGGGGATCAGGCGATAGGCGTCCACACCCAGGGCGTACAGCCGCGCATAGCGCTCGGCGGTATCAGGCCACAATTGTTCGATCTTGTCGCGCAACGGGAATTGCTTGGGTGTTAACAACCAAGGGATGTCGGTGAACATCACGCCGTCCAAGTCACGGTCCTTGGCCGCATCCGGATGCCCGCTGAAGATGTGGGAGGTCGAATAGATCGGCAGGTCGCCGGCATAGAAGAATTTC